>CAYWIH010000041.1:0-32975 GCA_964458305.1 uncultured bacterium
TAATGCACGAAAGAAACGCGCACAACTTCCCCTTAGACTTAGCTAGCAACGAAGCTACTCCCGTAGCATTCACTGCTCCTTCCATCAAAGGCTAATCAGTTAAAGTCCTAAGTAATTTCAAAACCCTCCTAATTTTAGGGGGGTTTTGTTTTGCAAAAATAAAAATTAAGTTATTCTTAAATTAAGAATCTAAATTTAAACGAATTGTAGTTTTTAAACAAAAGAATGTTTCTAGCTTTAAAATAAACAATCTCAACTCAAAGTCTGACGACAAACAAAAATCTTCAGACTATAATTTTTATAATAATTTGCCGTGAAAAAATAGAAGGGATAAAGTTAATGAAAAATAAATCTTTATTAGCTATAGCAATACTTAGCAGTTTGTTCGTTGTTGGAAAGTTAGTTCCAGTCAAAGCTGCACCTAGTTCCAAGAATTCTAAAGAAAATTCGGAAAAAAAATTAGGAGATACAAAATTACTAGAAGATACACCATTATTCGAGTCCAAGAAATTCCGTATAGCTTTTATAACTACTTTGTCGATGACAGGTTTAGCAGTACTTATAGGTACGGGTAAATCGATAAAATATAATAATTCTCTAGCTGAAGAAGAAGCTAATAGTGCTCTAGCTGACGCATCGAAACAAAGCGATCGACAAGAAAAGAAGGTTCGCGAATCGAAATTAAATGTTAATGAATTAGAAAGTAACAAAACAGAAGAAGTTGAAGGGTTTGTTAGAGAAGATCGTTCTTTAAACCAAGATCGGCAAAAGGTTTTAGAAGAATTCACAACCGATTACAAGCAAATATATAAAAACTTGCAAGAACAAGTTTATCAATCTCCCCATTTTGCCAACAATCCCACTTGGGAAATAGATGGCTGGGAAGTAGATGTGGAAATAGCGATAATGATTTTATCGAGCTATCCTGATAATTTCGATCGAGTTGAAAAAGTTTTGTTAGAAAGCGATCGAATTACAGATTGGAAGAAATCCTTACCTCAAGAAGAATGTCGAACTAAAACCTCAGAATATATCGATAAAGCTTATAATTGGGCGCAAGACTTACAAAAATGGCGTATAGAAAAAGCCAAAGAACAGCAATTGTCTTCTAAATAAAATTTACATAGCAGTAAGTAAAAATTGACAAAAGCAAAACAATCGAGCTAAAATCCTCTAACTAACCAGGATCTCAATCAATCTGTAAAATATATAGAACGCAGATTGTTGGATATCGCCAGATGACATTTACTCAAGTTTGGGGTGGTCTATTGATATTCTTGGTGTGTCCAATTTTGGGAGGACTACCCCTAATAAGTTGGATTACCTATGCAATTACAGGCCGTCAGTTAGCTAAATTAGGAACTGGAAATTTATCCGTTGCAACCGCTTTCGATCGTGGTGGCAAATGTGTGGGGATTTTAGCTATTTTATCGGAAGCATTAAAAGGTATTCTAGCCGTACAAATAGCTAGCTATTTTTTTCCCGATCGATCGGTTTGGCAAATAGTGGCTTTAATTGCTCTAGTTATCGGACGTTACTGGATTGGCAAAGGAATAGGGACGATTAACGTATTATGGGGAATAGCAGTTTACGATCCGATCGCAGCTTTAATCATATCGATAATTGGCGGAGTAGGATTTATAATTGGTAGCGATCGCTCCTCATCATCAAATATAGCGATACTATTTTCTATAGTGGCAGTAGTTGCCATTCGTCAAGGAGATCGATCGGAAACGATCTTAGCCGCAATAGTATTATCTAGTTTGTTAGCCTGGATTCACGGACAAGTTTCTCACGATTTAGAAAGTAAAGTAAAACAGAGAAATAAAGAATCGATCGCCAGATTTTCTTTTTTAGGCCGTAAGAAAAAAATTATTTCTTTAGAAGCTCAGCTTGACTCTAGTATAGTAGGTTCTAAAGCAGCTCGACTATCTCAGTTAAAACGTTGGGGCTATTACGTACCTGATGGATGGGTAGTCTTAGGTTGCAAAGATAATATCGATCGTTTAATTAGTTTTTTTCACCCTTGTCCTACTCAGCCTTTAGTAGTTCGATCTTCAGCAATAGGAGAAGATTCTGAATCTGCATCTGCTGCCGGACAGTATCTTACTATTTTAAATATAACAACCAGCAAAGATTTAAAAAAAGCGATCGCCGAATGTCAAAAAGCTTATACTGATGCTACTAGCAGTCAAGATCGTCAAGATAGACAGTCTAAAAATACCACAACTGCGATCGTCGTTCAAAATCAAATTAGAGGCCTATTTTCAGGAGTTGCTTTCAGTCGCGATCCGATCGATCGGCTAGATGATGCTGTGGCGATCGAAGCTTTACCAGGAGATGCGACTAAAGTAGTATCGGGCCAATTTATACCTCAAGAATATCGAGTTTATTTATCTAGTGGAACTGTTGAAGATCGAGAAAGAGTCATAATCGAGGGAGATGGAAATATTCCCGAAGAAATAATTAAAGAGGTAGCTTTATTAGCTAGAGAAATTGAAAATCTTTATTACGGTATTCCTCAAGATATAGAATGGACTCACGATGGCAAACAATTGTGGTTGTTGCAAACGCGACCTATAACTAATTTGCAACCTATTTGGATGCGGAAAATAGCCGATCGAATTATTCCGGGATCGATCGCACCTTTGAATTGGTCGATCTCTCGTCCTTTAATTTGTGGGGTATGTAGAGATATTTCTACCCCGATTTTAGGAGAAAAACAAGTATCGGATCTAGATTTTACTAGCTCTGCTGCTTTACATTATTCTCGAGCTTATTTTAATGTTAGCCTGTTAGGACAAATTTTTGAACGTTTGGGATTCCCGTCCGAAAGTTTAGAATTTTTAACTAAAGGAGCAAAATTTAACCGGCCAAATTTGAAAATAATCCTGAAAAATTTTTCGGGATTGTTAGGTTTATTAAGATTAGAATTAAATTTAAATCGAGATTTTCAAACAGATCTTAAGTTTCATTTTAATCCTACTATCAATCAGCTTAATTCTCGATCGCCACAAGAATTATCTTCTCAAGAATTATTAGAACGAATCGATTTGATTTTATCTGTTCTGAAAAAAGCGACTTATTATAGTATTTTAGTTCCTTTAAGTTTGGCTGGTAGACAAGCAGTTTTAAAGGTACAAAACACTCAATTAGATAACAGTCGGAGTCCCCAAGTAGAATCTTTAGAATCTTTGGCTCTTTTGGCTGATGGAGTGCGAAATTTACTACCTAAAGAGTATTTATCTCCAGAGTCTTCTTGTGCTTCTTTGTTTGCAGATCTTGCCGATCTTCCAGACGGTCAAAGTATTTTAGAACAATTCGATCGCTGGTTAGAATCTTACGGTTATCTAAGTGAAAAAATAACCGATCTTTCTTTTCCTCGCTGGAATGAAGATCCTAGCAAAGTAAGAGCTTTGTTTGCTCAATTTGTTCTTGACGAAGATCGCTCTAAAATAGAAACGACTTTAGAAATGCGCTCTTTAAAATCTACTAAAAAATGGCAAGTTAAAAAAGTACAAAAAAGATTAAATCTTAAAGGGAAAGTCAGCCAAGTAAACAGTCAGCTTTTAGCTCATTTGCGTTGGAGTTTTTTAGCTTTAGAAAATATATTATTGACAGCAGAAGTCCTAGCCGAATCAGAAGATATCTTTTTTATGAAAAGATCTGAAATTCGCCGCTTGGTAGAAAATACAGATCTAAAATTACAAAGAAAACTACCACATTTAATCAGACAAAGACGCATTCAATTGGAAGAACACGCCAGATTAAATACTATTCCAAATATAATTTATGGCAATCCTAATAATACTATTGAATCTAGAGAACTTTCTACTTCTTTAAAGCCGACAAAACAATTACAAGGTATTGGTGCTAGCCCCGGACAAGTAACAGGAAGAGTGAAAATTATTAAGAATATTCAAAGTATTAGAAATATCGATCGCGATACAATTTTGGTCATTTCTTATACAGATTCTCGCTGGTCTTTCCTGCTTTCTCGTGCTGGAGGCATTATTGCTGAAGTCGGAGGTCGTTTGTCTCACGGTGCGATCGTCGCTCGAGAATATCATATTCCCGCAGTTACCGCAGTTACCGACGCTACTCAATTATTACGGGACAATCAGCGAGTTAAAATAGACGGAGAAACGGGTTTAGTTGAGATTTTGGATTTAATTTAATAGGTTCGAGTTTTGTTATAAAGTTAATTGAAATTGAAATGATAAATGAGCGATAAAATAATAACCTTTTCCAATTGTTTAGAATGCTATTATCTCAGTAGTAAAAGAGAAATTTTTATCAAACAACAATATATTAGAAATGGAATTGTTATTAATTCTGGCGATATTATTTTTGATGTTGGAGCAAATATTGGACTTTTTTATATTTATGTAAATTCAATTAAAGATAACCTAAAAATATACGCCTTCGAACCGATCGAGTCTATATTTACTGTCTTACAAAAAAATATATTATTACATTCTCTAGATAATATTAGACTGTTTATGTTTGGTTTGAGTTCGCAATATTATCCCGATCGAAAATTTACTTTTTATCCTAATCTCTCTGGTAATTCTACCACTAGACCAGAAGAAAAAGAAAAACAGCGTGAGACGAATTGGCAGGTTCAAACGAAGAGATTGAATTTGAAATTACTCTAAATTGAGAAATAATATAATGAGCAAAATAGATTATTCAAAAATGAGCGAGGTCGTCTAAAGCGAAGAGTGCCGCTTCGCGGGGTGCCAATTAAAAGATTATTTTCTAGCTAATCATCATGATTGGGATGCACTCTGTACAGACGTACCATGGTACGTCGTCTACCTATTCGCAAACAGCAAAAACACGATATTATTACAACTGTTGACGATCCAGATTTCGATGACAAAATTATTGCCTCAATAAAAGCCCAAATCGATCGCGATCGCTCTAACTAAATTACTAGACTCGATCGTTGTTTGTTTCAATAGTTTAAAAACTAAATGCGATCGAGCAAACAGCAAAGAATTTGAGTTTTGTCCGCTACTGCTCTAAAATAAAAGGTTGCAAAGGGCGATCGCTAAAATAAAATCATGTCTACTACCACGACTGCGAAACCACAACCTTTAAACTTCCCTCTCACTGCGGTGGTGGGACAAGAAGCAATAAAATTAGCTTTATTATTAGCAGCAGTAGATGCAAAATTAGGAGGAGTGGCGATCGCAGGTCGTCGCGGAACGGCTAAATCGGTTATGGCTAGGGGGATACACTCTCTTTTACCGCCGATCGAAATATTAAAGGATTCTTTTTGTAATTGCGATCCGACAAGTCCTGAAGAATGGGACGATCTGACTCGAGATATCTACCAAGATAGCGAAAATATCGCCACGGAAATAGTAGCCGCACCTTTCGTACAAATACCTTTAGGAGTGACAGAGGATAGGTTATTGGGTTCGGTAGATGTCGAAGAGTCGGTAAAAAAAGGCGAACCTGTTTTTCAACCGGGACTTTTAGCAAAAGCACATCGCGGGGTGTTATATATCGATGAGATTAATTTACTCGACGACCAGATCGCAAATCAATTACTGACGGTTTTAACTGAAGGACGAAATCAGATCGAAAGGGAAGGAATAAGTTTTCAGCATCCTTGCAGACCTGTTTTAATCGCTACATATAACCCCGAAGAAGGACAATTAAGACAGCATTTATTAGATCGAATAGCTATTTTACTTTCTGCCGATGGTGTTTTAAATTTAGACCAGAGATTGCAAGCAGTCGATGAAGTTATAAAATACGCTAACTCTCCCGAACAATTTATCAAACAGTATCAAGAAGAGACAGACGACCTCAAAACTCAGATAATTTTAGCTCGAGAATGGCTTAAAGAAGTTAAAATAACCACCGAACAAATAACTTATTTAGTCGAAGAAGCAATCAGAGGGGGAGTAGAAGGACATCGCGCTGAATTATTTGCCGTTAGAGTTGCAAAAGCAGCAGCAGCTTTAGAAGGTCGCAATATTATCTCTCCAGAAGACTTGAGAAAAGCCGTAGAATTGGTTATCGTCCCCCGATCGACTACCGTAGATATTCCCCCAGAAGACCAACAACAACCCCCACCACCTCCACCTCCACCAGAACAACCTCAAGACGAGTCCGAACAAGACCAAGACGAACAAGAAGAAGAGGAAGAAGATAAAGACGAACCAGAACAAGAACCCCCCGGCATTCCCGAAGAATTTGTATTTGATGCTGAAGGTGTTATCCTCGATCCTAGCGTGCTTTATTTCGCGCAAATGGCCCAAAGACAAGGAAAATCTGGGGCCAGAAGTAACATCTTTTCCGACGATCGCGGTCGCTATATTAAGCCGATGTTACCGCGAGGAAAGGTTAAAAGAATCGCTGTAGATGCTACTTTAAGGGCTGCTGCACCTTATCAAAAAGCCAGAAGATTGCGCTATCCCGAACGTAAAGTAATCGTCGAACGAGGAGATTTGCGATCGAAACGTTTGGCAAGAAAAGCAGGTGCTTTAATAGTATTCGTGGTCGATGCTTCTGGATCGATGGCTTTAAATCGGATGCAGTCCGCTAAAGGGGCTGTTTTTAGATTGCTTACCGAAGCTTACGAAAATCGCGACCAAGTAGCTTTAATTCCTTTTCGGGGAGAACGAGCAGATGTTTTATTACCCCCCACCAGATCGATCGCTTTAGCCAGGGGACGTTTGGAAAAATTACCCTGTGGTGGCGGATCTCCTTTAGCCCACGGTTTGACTCAAGCAGTACACGTCGGTACTAACGCAAAAATGTCCGGCGATATCGGTCAAGTAGTAATAGTAGCAATTACCGACGGTCGCGGCAATATACCTTTAGCCAGATCTTTAGGTGAAACTTTACCAGAAGGGGAAAAACCAGATGTCAAAGGAGAATTGTTAGATATTGCAGCCAAAATTAGAGCCAACGGAATGCAATTATTAGTTATAGATACCGAAAGTAAATTTGTTTCCACTGGCTTCGCTAAAGAGATCGCAAAACAAGCAGGTGGAAAATACTACCACCTCCCCAAAGCTACTGATACGGCGATCGCCGCGATGACAAAAGGAGCTATTTCCGATCTCAGATAATGTCTAACTACTTTTATCCCTCCCAAAAACAATCAATTTTTGCTCGAAACTGTGCCGTTGCTACCAGTCAATATTTAGCAAGTCTGGCAGGAATGGAAATGTTTTATGCTGGAGGAAATGCAGTCGATGCAGCAGTAGCCATGGCGATCGCCCTAACTGTTGTCGAACCTACTTCTAACGGTATCGGTGGCGATGCTTTTGCTTTAGTCTGGGATGGCAAATTACACGGTTTGAATGCTTCGGGAAAAAGCCCCGATCGCTTGCATAAAGATTGTTTTGCCGATCTAATTCCCGAATTAGGTTGGTTAACCGTTACCGTACCCGGTGCGGTTTCTGCTTGGCGCAGTTTGTGGCAAAAATGGGGTAAATTACCTTTCGAGCGATTGTTTTCTCCGGCCATTCGTTACGCAACGGAAGGATTTCCCGTCTCTACAATAACCGCTAAAGCTTGGGGGCGATCGCAAAGTAAATTTTTAGCCCTCAAAAAACCCGAATATCAACCCTTTTTAAAAGTATTTTTTCCGAACGATCGCGCCCCAAACCCCGGCGAAATTTGGGGAAGTAAATTCCACGCTAAAACTTTAGCAGAAATTGCCAGTACCGGAGGAGAAAGTTTTTATCGCGGTAAACTAGCAAGTGCGATCGCCAATTTTGCCAGCGATACCGGAGGTTTAATTACCCGCCAAGATTTGGCTAACCATCAACCCGACTGGGTAGAACCAATTTCAACTCAATATCGCGATCTCAAAGTCTGGGAAATACCTCCCAACACCCAAGGAATAGCCGCTTTAATGGGTTTGAATATTCTCGAAGGTTTCGATCTATCTCGGTTCGATCGCGACTCCGGGATTAGCTTTCACTATCAAATTGAAGCAATGAAATTGGCTTTTGCCGATTTATACCATCACGTTGGCGATCGCAATTTTATGCAAGTTTCTCCTCAAGATCTGCTCGATAAAAATTATGCTGCTTCGCGTCGCAATTTAATCAGCGATCGGGCTATTCCTGCTGCTACTCCTGGTTTACCTTCCGGGGGTACTGTTTACCTAGCTACTGCCGATCGCGATTTGATGGTATCTTTTATCCAGTCTAATTATGAAGGATTTGGTAGCGGTATTTTAATCCCCGAAACTGGTATCGCCCTCCACAATCGGGGTTTGGGCTTTACTTTAAAACCAGACCATCCCAATCAAGTCGCCCCTAACAAACGCCCCTTTCATACCATTATTCCCGGTTTTCTGACCGTCGCAGAACGTCCTTTAGCAGCTTTTGGGGTAATGGGTGCGCCGATGCAACCCCAAGGCCATTTACAGGTAGTAGTGAACTTAGTCGATTATTTAATGAATCCTCAATCGGCTTTAGATGCACCGCGCTGGCGATTTATCGAAAAAGACTTGGTATTATTAGAAACGAGTGTCGATTCTAACATCGCGATCGAACTTCTAGAAAGAGGTCATCAAATCCGCCTCGCCCCTTCCTGGATGTTTGGCAAAGGTCAAATTATTCTCCGTCAAGATAATAATATCCTAATTGCCGCCTCCGAACCCAGAAGCGACGGTCTTGCCCTCGGCTTTTAATCAATTTAAGTATCTCTATAATAAAGAAACTCAAAGGATTAAAAAAAAATGTTAAGATTCGATCGATGTTCGGGATTAAGCCTTTAAAGTAATGATGGGACGAACCTAACAAAAATAAAACATTTAAATCGATAGTAAATAACAACTATTAAAGAGAGAGTTTCTTCTGTTGTTGGGATGAAACCTACTTTTTAAAGTTGGAGTTTTAAGTAGTAAATCAGATTGGTAATTATTTTCATTCAATTTCAGCGTTATAGCAAGATTAGAGATTGCTTTTAGAACGAAAACGGTAAAATATCGAAACAGTTAGGGTAAAGATAGCGATTTAATTCTAAGAGAAATTGAAATATCTACAAATCTATAATACTTTGACTCGTCTTTTACTGTTTGTTTATTTTGTTACAGTTTTCGGTTATTTACCGATCGATATTGTCTGATTTAACTCTCTCGAGAGATATATTATTTCGTGTAGATTTATATACTAATGTAACGAAGATATTTAGTAGCAAATAACTGAGTAGATAGAACTAAAACTAACAAGTAAATAACGATAATTATGACAGACTTTGTGGGCTTAATTCACTTAGCAACTTTTGCCATAGCAGCAATTGGCACGATCGATCAAATCAATTTAATTTGGAAATCAAAAGCAGAAAATCAAAGCGGAAAAGGACTCAATACAGCAAGTTTATCCGTTAAATATCGCGGCAATACAATTTTATTATTATTGTGTACGATTTTATGGGGATTGAGCTTAGAGCCGATCGATTGGTTGGTAATAGTTACTCGCGGAGTGACATTAATAGGTTTTATCTTAATTTTGTTAGAACTTTGGCACGATCGACGCGATCGAGAAAGTCAATATTGGTTTTTCTCTTGTATCAGCTTAATTATTATCGGCACGCTAGTAGTATTGTTTGGCTGGGATACTTTAAAAAATTCAAGTGGAATATTCGGAACTTTAACAATTATTTTATGCTTTAATTTATTACTAGGTTTGTGGGATAAACTTTGTAATATAATCCGCGATCGATCTCCGGGCCAGCAATCGTTATTAGAGATGGTTTGTCAATTAAGTAAAGAACTATCTGGAACGGGATACGGATTGTTAGTAGGTTTTGATAAAATGTGGCCGATGGTATTTGCGATGTGTTCGATCGGAATCGTTCGCGTCTTTAACGTAGTTTTGTATTTGTACTATAGCAAGAAAAAAATAATAGTGCGTTTTTAAAAAAAAAATAATGAGTGCCCGATCGAACAAGCACTCATTTTAAGTTATTTAAGTTGTTATTTAGTCTCGGAAAATTCAGCGTCAATTACGTCATCGCCGCCACCGGGAGGTTTGCCGCTACCACCACCATCATTAGGAGGAGAGTCGGGGGCATCAGCACCAGGTTGTTGGTAAACGCTGCTGCCGATGCTGTAAAGAGTTTGTTGCAACTCTGGTAAGATTGTCTTAATGCGTTCGTCGTCTTCTTTAGAAATAGCGTCTTTAAGGTCGGTAATTAAACCTTCTGCCTTAGTTTTATCAGCAGCAGGAATTTTATCGCCGAGTTCGCTAATTTGTTTTTCAGCTTGATAGACTAAAGAATCTGCTTGGTTTTTGCGATCGATCCTCTCGCGACGATCCTTATCTGCACTGGCATATTGTTCTGCTTCTTTAACCATGCGATCGACTTCATTGTCGGGTAAAGTAGAAGCACCAGTGATGCTGATAGATTGTTCTTTACCAGTACCCTTATCTTTAGCAGTTACGTTTAAAATACCGTTAGCATCAATATCAAAAGTAACTTCAATTTGAGGTACGCCGCGAGGTGCGGGTGGAATACCGTCGAGACGGAAAGTTCCTAAACTCTTGTTGTCGTTAGCCATTTCCCGTTCCCCTTGAAGAACGTGAATTTCTACATTAGTTTGGCCGTCAACAGCAGTCGAGAATGTTTCCGATTTTTTAGTCGGAATAGTGGTGTTGCGAGGAATGATTTTAGTCATTACACCGCCTAAAGTTTCGACACCGAGAGATAGGGGAGTAACGTCGAGTAAGAGAATATCTTTAACTTCTCCAGCGAGTACGCCACCTTGAATTGCCGCACCAACTGCGACTACTTCATCGGGATTTACACCTTGGTTGGGGTCTTTACCGATGATGCGCTTAACCATCTCTTTGACGGCAGGAATGCGAGTAGATCCACCAACTAAAACTACTTCATCGATATCGCCTTTAGCTACTTTAGCATCGCGCATCGCATTTTCTACGGGGATACGAGAGCGATCGACCAAACCGGAAGCTAATTCTTCAAATTTAGCCCTAGTTAACATCATATCGAGATGTTTGGGCCCTTCTTGAGTAGCAGTAATAAAAGGTAAGTTAATTTCAGTTTGAGTAACGCTAGAAAGTTCGATTTTTGCTTTTTCTGCTGCTTCGGTGAGACGTTGCAGTGCTTGGTTATCTTTGCGTAAGTCGATACCTTCTTTCTTTTGAAAATCTTCTGCTAAATAATCGACGATTTTTTTATCGAAGTCGTCTCCACCTAAGTGAGTATCTCCAGAAGTTGCTAATACTTCAAATACTCCATCGCCTACTTCTAATATAGAAACGTCAAAAGTACCGCCACCTAAGTCAAATACTAAGATAGTTTCATTGCTTTTTTTATCTAAACCATATGCTAAAGATGCAGCAGTAGGTTCGTTAATAATTCGGAGAACCTCTATACCAGCAATTTTGCCAGCGTCTTTGGTAGCTTGACGCTGAGAATCATTAAAATAAGCAGGAACGGTAATTACTGCTTGAGTTACTTCCGTACCTAAATATTTACTAGCATCTTCGACTAGCTTGCGGAGTACTTGAGCCGAAATTTCTTCGGGAGCAAATTGCTTTTTCAGGGCCGGACAATCTAGTTTAACGTTGCCACTACTATCCCGGAGAACTTTATATGAAACTTCGGTTGTTTCAGTATTTACTTCGTCGTATTTTCTCCCAATGAAGCGTTTAGACGAGTAAAAAGTATTTTGCGGGTTCATAACTGCTTGACGCTTAGCAATCTGCCCCACTAAACGCTCGCCAGTTTTTGCATAGGCTACCACCGAGGGGGTGGTACGAAAACCTTCTGCATTGGCGATTACAGTCGGTTTACCCCCTTCCATTACCGCTACGCAGGAGTTTGTCGTTCCTAAGTCAATTCCAACAACTTTTCCCATGTAAAGTGCTGCTCCACTACATAAAATACTATCGATCGGTGGTAGTAGCGGCAATTAAATCGAGATCGATAACACCTAACAAAAAGGATTTTCACTGACAACCTGTGTTTAGGAATGTCTGCATTATTTTGTTTTTCTGTCGAGGGCAGCACGTTCTCGGTTTAATTCGCGCACTACTACTACTTATACCTATCCCTATACTGCAAGGGTTCGATCGAGTAGAGCTAGTGCAGTTTTCCGAACCTTTTGGGACGGATAAGACCAGTTTTTGTTATTTTATTGAGTTATTTTTACCAACCCCAACTTCCCGCTCCGCCTTTGAAAGGCCCGACAAGATCTTGAGTAATCCAACCTCCGTAAAAATCTCCGGGCTGAGCTTGAACTTTTTCCTCATTTAGAAAACAAGCGTCCATTTTACTGGGATAAAAAGCAACGTATTCTTTAATACCAGCAAAGGCTGGGGTCGGATTGGTATAGTACCAAGCGCAGTTAGTAACAGATTTTTCTCCTACTACTATTGTGTAATAATTTGCTACTCCTTTCCATTCGCAAAAAGATTGTTTCGATGTTGGTTGGAGGTATTCGATTTTAATGTCTTCTGGCGGAATATAATATACCGGAGGATGAGAGGTTTCTAATACTCTTTGAGTCTTTTGACTCTTAGCAATTTCGACTCCGTTAAAGATGATGCGGACTGATTTAGAAGATGGTTCTAATTTTGGCGGACGGGGATAGTCCCAAACAGATTCTTGACCCGGCCCGGGTTCGATGCGTTGCGGTCTAAACATAGCTTTAATATCTCTATATTTTTGTTTCTTAAAAGTTAATCGGGATAACACCAGAGTGCTTTCCCGATTTGCATTTTTTTACCAGAACTTTTTTAATTTTGGCGATTTTTTAGAAAATTTATTTTCAAATCAGTATAGTTATATCGGATCTTTTTAGGCGCGATCGCCGCGATCTGTTCTTTTTGATTTTTTTCACTCTCAAAAGAGTTTTTTGCTTCCTTAACGGAGATATTAATTTTATTATCTTGAATTTTATCGCTCATTTCTCAAACTATCTCTGTCTATTATTTGAATTGTTATTTTTTTTCCGTAAAAATATGGAAAGGTATATATATTTTAATAGGTAAATCTTAAATTTGCGATTGCCTACTTAAGTATTTTCTTAAAATTAAATCTATTTAACACATGTAACTCAAAAAAGCCAGGTTTTGCAACAAAAAAAAATACAGCTTTCAATTGGCAACCCTGAAAAAATTAGCTGCTACAAAGCTGTAGATTAAATATTAAAGACTTATTTTATCGGCTAAACTGAGGCAAACTTTCCCCCCAAAATTGTATTTTTAAAGCGCACCAAGTCTTGCCAAACCTAAAATTGCACCTGCTCCTAATAAATGACCGAAGCTGGTAGTTCCCAAAAGTGCGGGTAAACCCATACCCCCAAAGAAGGAAGGTGCGGGTAAAGCTGGTTTTTCGCTGGGCTTTTTAATAGTCAACTTACCAAAAGCAATAGCGAGAACGTTGCAAACGATCATTACTATTGCTACTTTAGGACTCCATTCTACGGTTGCAGGAACGTTTGTCGCCGCAGCAAATAAAGTTAAGTAAGTCAATTTACCTTCTCCTGTAATATTGAATTGAACGAGATTATTAACTTTTGTTAATAATAGATAGAGATCGAGGGTTAATCGCGATCGAGTTGGGGATTTTGGCCCGATAACTGAGATCGAAACTACTCGAGACACGATAAATATAGTCGATATCGTGACTGCGTTCAAGTCAAAAACGCCGATAAAAGATTTACCATCTTGTTATGCCAGAAAAATCGACTTATTTGCAGTCTCAGATGAGAAACAGGGGAGCGAGCTATTAGGAGTTAAATTATGGTCAGATTAATACTTTTAGGAGGCCCGGGATCGGGTCGAGGAATGCAATCGGCAAACCTCTGCAAATATTTTAAAATACCAAAAATTTCTACAGGAGACATTTTGCGAGAAGCGATCGCAAAAGGAAGCAATCTTGGCAATAACGCGCGGACATACGTACAAAAAGGAGAATGGGTTCCCGATTCGATTATGATTCAATTTATGGAGGATCGTTTGCTAGAGCGGGATGTTGAAAATGGTTGGATTTTAGAAGGTTATCCGCGAACGGCTTTTCAAGCGGAGGAATTGGATTTTTTATTAAAAAGATTGCGACAAAATTTACCTCTAGCTATTTACTTAAAAGTAAATGAATCGGTGATGTTAGAACGTTGTTTGGCTCGATCGGGTGCTGAAGATCGACCGGAGATCGTCAAACGCAGAATTGCGAATTTTCAAGCATCTACCGTTCCGATTTTGGAATATTACGATCTCAGGGGCAAATTATTGACGATCGATGGAGAAAAGTCCCCAGAGAAGGTAACTCACGAAATATTAGACAAGATTAAAGCTAAACATTGATTTTAATGCTGCTGTAACCGTAACAGCAGCCGGAAACCCAACTAAATGGACAAAAGAGCCAAAAAATCCCCCAGCAAGTCTAATTACCCCGTTCACATTATCTGGCGCGCAGATCGAGATGGAAACATGACTTACCTGAACGGACAATGGCAAGAATATACTGGATTTACGCTGCAAGAATCTTTAGGATTTAATTATATTAAAGCAATTTCAATTTCAGATCGCGATCGCTTTTTATCTCAATGGCAACAAGCGCGGGTAAAACAAAAGTCGACAGCAATAGAATGTAATATTGTAGATTTAAACGGGATCGATCGCCTATTTATTTTTTTTGCCGAACCTTTGATAAGAGAATCGACAGGTGAGATTTTTGAGTGGATCGGAACTTTTACTAATATAGAAAATAAAAAGCCAGCCAAACCAAGTATCGCAGAACTTTTTCAATTGAATATAATTCTTTGGAAAACGATCGCCTCGGTTGAAAAACGCAATCGCGAATTAGATCGATTTTGTTACTTTATTGCTCACGATCTCAAAGCACCTTTAAGGGGAATTTCTAGTATTGCTGAATGGCTCGAAATCGATCTTCAAGATCGACTTGATTCTCAAAGCGAACTTTATTTGAAATTGTTGCGAGATCGTCTCGATCGCATCAATAATTTAATTAACGGTTTGTTGGATTATTGTCGTCTCGATCGATCGGCTATTAAATCTGAATTAGTCGATGTCAATATTCTTTTACAAGAGGTAATTGATTCTTTAGCTCCTCCGCCGAATTTTCAAGTCGAAATAGTCGCCCAAATGCCAGTATTTATTACCGAGCGATTGCTTTTAGAACGAGTTTTTGCTAATTTAATTGATAATGCGATTAAACATCACGATCGCTCTCATGGGAAAGTTGAAATATTTGCTGTCGATCGGGATAGTTTTTATGAGTTTGGTGTTGCTGATGACGGGCCGGGAATTTCTGGCTCGGATCGCGAACGAATATTTATTATTTTTCAAACTTTACAAGCTAAAGATGAATTGCCAAATACTGGTATCGGTTTATCGATTGTCAAAAAAATTCTTACAGATCGCGGCGATAAAATTGAAGTTGTTTCCGAACTGGGTAAAGGTTCTATTTTTCGGTTTACTTGGTCTAAAAATTCATAAAAACTTTTTTGAAATATTCTTCGTACAATTTACAACTTATTTCGGCTCGATCGGCTTGTAATTTTATCAGTCCCATGCTTCTTAGTTTGTGAGTAACTATCGGCTCTATACATATTGGTTTTTCGGCTTTAATTATCTTTTCTAAACTGATAAATAATTGTGGTTCTTCTGCTAAATTTACTCGATGCCTTTGCAGGTGATCCCAATATATTCCGCTCGATGTTGGCGCAGTTTTTAAAAGTTCGTATAGAGATATTTGTTTGTATTTTAAATAATAAATTGCAACGTGAATTAATAAAGGATGTCCTCCTACCATATTAGTTAATTGTTTTGCTTCTAAACCACTTTGCCAGTTCAGTTCGTAGCGTCTAGCTAGGGTTTCTACTTGTTCCAAACTAAAAAGATCCAAACTAACTGGTAAACCAATATTAAAAGGAGATTGTTTTAAATGTAGGGGAACGTAAATTTCTGTGGAATGAACGACAATTTGACGCAGATTTTGCCACAATGGAGAGCTTTTGGCTGTTTCGTACCAAGAACGTAATAAAGGTAAAAAATCTTTAGCTACTTGAGGATGTTCGAAAATAATATTCAATTCATCTATTGCTAAAATTATTGGCGAGTTTATTTGACGTAATAAATAATGAGCAAAATATTGAGTGCAACTAACTTTACTGCCAATATCTTCATCCCAATAATCTACTATTTTTAACGGTAAATTTAATTGTTTAGTAACGCTTTTGCACAAGCAATATAAAAATCGATCTATATTTTCTAAAATCGAATTGTTCCACTCTTCGAGATTAATTTGAACTACTCGATAGCCTTTCTTTTTGGCTCGTTCGATCGCTCTTATTAATAAAGAAGTTTTACCCATTTCTTTGGGGGCTTTAATTCTTACTAAAGTTCCAGGTTTGCTAATTTCTAGATCGATTTGTTTTTCTATGGGCGATCGCTCGATATAAAATGGTGAATTTAAAGGGACAGAACCGCTAGGATATGCTGGTTGTTGGTAGGTTCGGTTTAATTCTTTTAAAGCGTAGGATTTTAAGATTTGCGAGCAAGTTTTTTTGGTAACTTCTTCTCTGGTTAATTGAGATATTTTTCCGAGTAAGTTTTGTGCGACGACGCAAGTAATGTATCCGGGACTGTAATCGGCATCCTTAGCAATTTGAAGGTAAGTTTGATTGTTTAAAATTCCTTCGAGAACAAGTTTTTCTGTGGGGTTTAAAGGGTTTTTTTTATTTTTAATCAAGTCAGTATTTACTAACTCTACGATCGAATCTGGGTTCATAAGAGATGATAAGGCTAGTTCTTTTATATCAATCGATCTTTGTTATAAAACATTTTAATAAGCAACAAGCTCAGTCATTATTTTAAACTAAATTTTGGATATAAATTGATTCTTTACTTGTTTATAATAATAATCTATTTTTTTTTAACCGAGCGGAGAAAGTTTTTCTAAATCAATTAATAAAAACGGGTACAATAGAGAATCGTACCCAAAAATTATTTATTCTTTGAATTCAGATTATGCCATCAATTCGCCGCTTTCCTGCAAAGAATGCAAACGACGGTATATACCTTGCTGATTTAACAATTCTGTATGATTGCCCATCTCTATAATACGTCCAGAATCGAGAACGACTATTTTATCTGCTTCGCGAACGGTACTGAGACGGTGAGCGATAATAATTGTGGTGCGAGTACCGAAGATAGATCGCATTGCTAATTGGATCGATCGCTCCGATTCGTAATCTAAACTAGAAGTGGCTTCGTCAAAAACTAGTACGTCAGGATCGACAATTAAAGCCCGAGCGATACCCAAACGCTGTCGCTGTCCTCCAGACAATCTTACACCCCTTTCTCCGACGATGGTATAATAAGCACCGGGTAATTCGTGAATGAACTCATCGACTTTAGCGATCTGACAGGCTTTTTCTACTGCTGAAAAACTCACTTTAGGATTGCCATAAGTCAAATTATCCAATAAAGTGCCGTTAAAAATATCGACATCTTGATGGACGATCGCCATACGCTGACGGTAACGAGTCACGTCTAAACTATTAATATCTTGGCCGTCGATGAGAATAGCCCCGGAAGTAGGATTGAAATAGCGAAATAAAAGTTTAATTAAAGTAGACTTCCCGCTACCGGAACGACCTACAATAGCAACAGTTTGATTGGGTTCGATGGTGAAGTTAATATCGGCTAAGACCAAGCGATCGCGATTGTAACCGAAACTGATGTGGTTAAATTCGATCGCACCTTGAAATTGATAGGGATTTTTTGGTAAATGTTCTGGAATTAGACTACCAGCATCTTTGCCTACGGGTAAAGCCATAAAGTCGTGAAAGCGTAACATCGAAGCATAACGACGCGCAAAAACTTCTGCTAGTTGGGCGATCGGATCTAGTTCCGAATATGCCATCGAAGAAACTGTCAAAGTAGTAATAAAATGTCCTAAAGTAATTTCTCCGGCCAAAGTAGGTATCAAAGTAAATACCAAGATCCCAAAAACGCAGCTTTGAACGATAGTTCTTTCCCACGTAGCCAGTTTTACGTAGCCTTTATGAATTCTATAAACCACCATTTTATATTGCCTTTCTAAACGCTGTTTTTGGCGGGCCAACTCTCGTGCTTCGTTAGCAAAGGCTTTAACTGTTTTGATATTGGTGATAATCTCTGAGGTACGACTTTCAGTATTTTCTTCGTATTTTTCTAATAACTTTTCTTGTTCGATCAAAGTACGCAGATCTTTGACGGTAAAAGCGAGTATGAGGATAAAAGAAATTAAAAAGGCGATCGCGATCCATTTTTCAATTAGCAAAATTACGACAAAAATCCCTAATACCCGCATCAGTTTGGGTATTAATTGTCCTGCTATTTCTGGATAAGTCCAAGTTTGATTTGATATTCCCCTAGCCAAACGTCCGGCGATCCGACCTGGGTTATTTTCGTCGTAAAATTCTAAGGGAAGAGAAAGAATTTTGCCGATCGCTGCTCTATTATGATCTTTTCTGGCTTTAAGTGCTATTAACCAGTGAAACCACGAACCGATCCAAGGTTGAATTGGTGCTCTTAGCACCGTAACGATGAAGATCAGTCCTAAAATTGTCCATAAAGATACGTATTTACTTTCTGGCGAAGAATTAGTTACATTTGCTACTTGCTCGATTAAAATTTGTAGCGGTCGATCGATCGGTTGATTCGAAAGTACGTTTAAGATTTGTCCGATCGCGTAAGGCACTACTAAATCTATAATTTCAAATAAACTCGATCCGGCTATGCTGAAGATAGCGATCGCTTTGTACTGACGATAGTAACCGAGAATATCTCGAAAATTTGCCACGATCTTCCTCCGGTAGGCAAAAAAATAAAGTCCGATTTGCCTTTACTCGTTCTTTATATTACATAATGATATCTTACATAATACTAGAAGTTTAAAAATAAATTTTTTGCCGGCCAGCTCAACTGGCAACGAGTTCCTTTCGGAGTAATAGGGGTGCGATCGAATTTCCCCCGTAGCTGACGGGCTAGTGTTTTGGCTTGTTTCGTACCTTGACCTTCATTTTGATTTTCGATTCCTTTGCCGTTATCTTCGACGCGCAGTAAGTATAAATCTTCTCGGCGATCGAGGGTTACTTTCAAACGAGTTGCTCCCTCTGCATATTTTCCGACATTACACAAGGCTTCCTCTAAAAATCTACACAATCCGCGTTTTTGTTCGGCATTCAAATTGCGATCGTGAAATTCGGGAAATTTAGGAATAGTAATTTTCAAAGTTTTATAACAGGGAAAATCCCGTTCTAAAGTATTGCGATAAACCAAATAAAGTAATTCGTGGAGGGGTCGATCGAGGTTTAATTTAACGCCATTACCTAATAAAATACTATTTTCTGAGGTAAAAGTTTGCTGTTGTAAAAATTCGTACATTTTCCGTAAATCGCCGTCGAGAGTTGCCAGACGATCGAGTAAATAATCTTGGCTTACTTGGCGATCTTTAACCTCTCTCATTAAAGATTTCAGGGTTTGTAAAGGGCCGTTATGGATATCTTCAAAAGTCCGTTCGATCGTGGTTCTTTGGACGTAAATTTTCTCTCTTAAAGCGCGATCGTATTGAGAAAAAATAGAAACAAAAACCCCATTAATAAATAAAATTAAAGCAGCCGGAACTGCAGGAATCCACCAGCCCCAAGCAAAGAATATTAAACTAATTCCTAAAACAAAAAAAACACTCATATTAATTACTAAAAAAACGATCCAAGGAGAACGAAACAAACCAGCCAAAACAATCCCCCAAATTCCCCAAGTCCAAATCCAAATATACTCTAATTGTTCGGGCCAAACCCGCAATAAAGGTCTTCCATCTAACACTGCGCTAATAATTTGACTGACAGAATTAGCGATTATTTCTACTCCATAAATATAGCCAGGACTCGGATCGATACTATCAACTCCAGAAGCCATAAATATATCGTCTGCTGAAGGAGCGGTCATCCCGATTAAAACAATGCGATCGCGCAGCAAATTGGGTGAAAATTTTCCTTCTATAACTTCAGTGTAAGAGAGAGTTTTAAATCTATTAGTACCGCTACGATAATTAAGTAAAATCTGATTTCCGCCATCATCTGCACCGATATAACCGCCATAATTAGCCGAAAAAATAGGTAATTCAGTATTATTAAATCTAAAAGCTTTCGGGTTGCGAATGCCATTAGTAACTTCAATTCCTCGAGCGGCCAAATATTTAGCGGCTAAAAGTATATGTAGGGAAAATTTAAATTCTCCTGCTACCGTTGCTGAGAGTATAATTCTTCTGACATTAGAATCTCGATCGGTTTGTAAATCTACAAAACCAATTCTTTCCGGGGGCAAACTAGGGGGAGGAGAAAACGTTTTCGGCAAAACTTTTTCGATACCAATTATATTATTATTTTCTTGCAAAACTCGAGCTAATTCTTCTCCTCCCGGTTCTATAGCTATATCTCTAACCAAATCTAGAGCAATTAATTGCGGTCGATATGTTTGAATTTTATTAATTAATAAAGCCAAATTGCGATCGGGTACGGGATATTTGCCGATTTTATTAATATCTCGATCGTCGATGCCAACAATCACAATTCTTTCATCAATTGGTTCGCTCGATCGCCATTTTAAAAAACTATCAAACGCCCATAATTCTAAAAACTGCATCGTTCCGATCGTGCGAGCGATCGAAATTATTACTAATAATAAAAATCCTGGCAATAATAACGATCTCCACTCCTCAATCCTCTCGGCCAGTTTGTTTTTTTTACCCCGCCCCACTATTTTTTATCCCCCTAGTATTTAATCGAGCGAATTTATTTTTTAATTTTTTGCTCTACTTTCAATAAATTTATAAAAATTGCTGGTATTTAATCGATTAAACCTTCTTCTCTGGCTCTAATTTGAGTTTGAATGCGGATATTTTTGCCTGTTTCTGGATAAACTTCCAATACGTCTTGGATTTTAGTCCAATAATTGCGAACGGTTCGTTCCGATACGCACATTTGTTTGGCAATTTGTTTGTCTTGCAATCCTTCTTCAAAAGCCAAACTCAGTAAAGTCAACCATTCTTGTTTTACTTCCAATCCTTGTAATTTTCCTCTTAAATCTTTAGTATGAGTTAGCCCTCTTAATGCCCAATCTACTCTAGCTAACATTTCGCTACTGGGGATGCTTTTATCTGCTACTGTAAAACCTCCTTGATGGTTATCAATTTCTGGCTTGATCCTGACTAATGCTTCTAAATAAGTACTTTGTACTACTAAATTGAGAGTAGGACGATCGACCATTAAAGTTCTTAATAATTGAATTCCCGTATCGGTACGAGAAGATTCTCCTAATTTATTGGGAAGGGAAAGATCGCTAACCACCAGATCGGGTACGGTTGAGTTAACTAATTCTAAAGCTTGTTTAGCTGTTTGAGCGGTGAAAAAGTCAGCTTCGGGATAATTTTGTTTGAGTACTCCTAAAGTTCCTCCTAATACTAATTCGTGATCGTCGATGACCAGGATTTTTGTCTTAGTTAAAGCTTTAGTCATTTTTAATAATGCTCTCAAAATCGATTTAAAAAATATTCTATTGAATAATTTATCACTAAATTGTCCTCAATAATTTCATTTTTAACTAATTTTGTTTGCCAAAAACTATAAATTTAATTGCACGAAAGTGCAGAGTTTTCACCTAAAATAAAGATCTGTGTTAATAAATATAAAACTTTAGCAAAATACCCCTTCCACGAGCTAGATGAGAAAAACGAGGAAAGGGTTTAAAGCAATGAAAAATCAAAACAATCTTAACAGAGATTGAGCTGTCCTCGATATCCGGTTACAATGCGGCTACCATCTTTAAGAACGTGGATTTCGATCAGATCTGAAGACCAAGTGATTCGATCGGCGAATTCCTCGTTAAATATTCTTACTTTTTGATTGCGAGATGAAACGGGAGACTCGGGAGAATTAATTGCTAAAGACTCTACATACGGCCCGTCGATTAGTATGTCCAATTCATTTAATAATTCTTGAGATCCTTGAGGTGCTTGGGGCGATCGCAGTTCTTCTAAAGTAAAGCCGCTAAAAGACATCACGCTCAATCCCGATTTCTTGACTATTCTTGCCAATTCTGCTAGTGCTTCGGCTTGCAAAAAAGGTTCTCCGCCAGAAAAAGTAACCCCTTGATTGCTGGGATTAGAAATAATTCTAGCAGCTATTTCTTCAATTGAAGCTAGTTGATTGGTTTCAAAAGACCAAGAAGCAGTATTGAAGCACCCAGGACATTCTCTTTTACATCCTTGTACCCAGACTACAGCACGAGATCCCGGCCCGTTTACTTGGGATTCGTCTACGTAGCCCATTATATTTAAATATCCGCTAGGAATGGTATCGAAAATTATTTCCTGTGTCATTTTTTTTTTGCCGATAGTAACATTATTTTAGCGATCGCCTTTTTCGGTATTATTTTTAATTTTTGGGGATTTAATACTTATTTTTAAAGTCTGCAACCCAATTAAATCAAGACTTTACTCGGTTACGCTTGTCGATCGAATTAAAGAAAAATTTCAATTTATTCTCGCAAAGAACCGAATCTTTTTTTAATTTCTTTTAACTCTTTGATTAATTATTTTTAAGTTTTTTTGTTAAATATATATAATTAATTTCTCTTCACTACTTCTGATTTCTTAAAGATTTGAACCAGACTTTCAATTACAATTACCGTGTAATTTTAAAACAATACAGTACCTCAGATTTGCTGGCGATCGCCATATCTCCGGCAAATATTAAAAATAATTCTCATTAATTTGATAAATTAACTCCATTCACTCAATGAAATTTTTTAATTAAAACATATATTACAACAATTCGTTATTCTTGAGGCGGTAAATTTCGATAGTCTTATGGATATTTGATTTTTCAAGATTTAAAGCTCCGACTTCTGCCCGCAATCAATATACTACATCTATATTTTTAGCTTGCATTAAGAAGGTAATACTGCTATATTTTGAGGTGCTTGCTTATTAAAAATAAATATCAATATTGTTAAATAACAGATGAAAAGAACTATTAAATGGGAAATTGTCAATTTATTGGCAAAAAAGGCATTAAAAAGATGGCCTTATTTACCAGCGATCGTCGGTCTTTGTCTGGGAATAGGAGTATCGATCGCGGCATATAAAATTACTAATAAACTAGAGCAAGCCAGAGTAAATGCAGTTTTCGAGCGGAGATCTGCGGAGTTAGTAGGTCGATTGCAAGCAAATTTACAAGAATATAGCCAAATAACCCGTCTGATAGGCTTAACATACGAATTCGATCGAGAAGTTTCTCGAGCTAAATTTGAATTATTATCTAAGAAAATTTTGCCCTACAATCGCGGAATTTTAGCAATTGGAGAATTAAAAATAGAAGGCGATCGCAATATAGTAGAAAAAATAGAGCTAAATTATGGGCGAAAAGTGCCGCTCGAATTAAACGAGAATTTAGCTTTAAAGATAAGACATAAAAATACAATTGCTAGAGTTATAAAAACTAAAGTAATAGCTCAAACGAGACTCGAGGAAAACAGTAATAAATTTATCATTTACCGCGCGATCGAAAACGAGAATAATTCAAAATTCGATCGGGTTATTTTTGCGATTTACGACTTGCAAGAAACCGTAGAAACTTCAATAAAAGCAAACCGATCGAACTTACTCGATTTTCAACTTTACCTAGCCTCAATAGATCGATTGCAATCATCTTTGATGAAACCGCAACTCCAAGATATCATTCAACCGATACTCAACTACGATCGTCAAACAAATCTCCTCGGAGATCGATCGACCGTACAGTTGCAAAGAAATTGTAGCTTAGATCGAGAATGGTTTAAATGTCTGCGAGCTTTAGATATAGCAGGAGAAGAAATGTCCTTGCTAATTTTACCAGATAACGAAATTAAAGGAAACGATGCATTACTAAGTTTAGCGATCGCAATAACAGCGACAATCGCTTTAGTTATATACTTATTGATGTCTGTCGAATTGCAAAAATCTTATGCTGCTTTAGAAAAGGCCAATTTAGAGCTAGAAGATCGAGTCAAAAAACGCACCGCTCAACTCCAACAAGCCAAAGAAGTAGCCGAAGCAGCAGTTTTAACTAAAGATAGATTCTTAGTCAATATCAGCCACGAATTACGCAGTCCTTTAAATGCTATTTTAGGATATGCCAATTCCCTGTTAAATTCCCGCAACCTCAAACCAGGACAATTATTGAGTTTGAGAATTATCAAACAAAGCGGAACTCATTTATTGAGTTTGATAAACGATATTTTAGACTTTTCAAAAACTCAAGCAGCTAAAATTGAAATTACTCCTAAAGATATACATTTATCATCTTTTTTAGAAGAAATTGAAGGGATGGTAATTATAAGAGCTAAAGAAAAAAATATTTATTTTAAATCTCAAGCTATCGGTGAATTACCGTTAGGAATTAAAGCCGATGAAAAACGTTTGCGACAAATTCTACTCAATCTTTTAAGCAATGCAATTAAATTTACCGATTCGGGAGGGGTTACTTTCAAAGCGATCGGAATCGCACAAAACACGATTCGTTTTGAAATTATCGATACTGGAATTGGCATAGCAACCGAGCGGCTCGAGACTATTTTTAAGCCTTTCGAACAAGCAGGAGACGATCGCAATAGAATTAAAGGAACTGGCTTGGGTTTATCGATTAGCAAGCAATTGGTCGAATTGATGGATAGCAAAATCGAAGTTAAAAGTAAATTAGGGGTTGGTTCTGTTTTTTGGTTCGATTTAGTGGTAGATATTATCGATGTTAAAAAAGCTCCCAGTCGCGATCTAACCAAACTAGAAATAGTCGGTTACAAAGGGTCAAAACGTAAAATTTTGGTTGTAGACGACCTCGAGGCTAATCGCTTATTATTACGGAATATTTTACAACCTTTAGGGTTTGAAATTGTAGAAGCAGCTAACGGTGTAGAAGGATTAGATCTCGCTTGCGATCGGAATTTTGATTTGATTTTGACCGATTTATTAATGCCTTGCAAATCCGGTTTAATGATGACGATCGAAATTAGAAAAATAGCAGATTATAAAAATACTCCGATTATCGCTCTTTCTGCTTCTAGCCCGGAAATAATGGCAAAGCAAAGCAAAAATGTTGGCTGTAATGATTTTATTTCTAAACCGATCGATGAAAAGCAGTTATTAAAATGTCTCGAACATCATTTAAATTTAGAATGGATTTATGCTTATTTTGCTTCGGTTAGCTCCAATTAGATGTTTTTTCAACTATTTCGATCGGCGCAGATTGTATTGTTTTAAATTGAATTGTTTTTGTTCTTCTGTAAGTCTTGCTTCAATAATTGGCGGACGCATATCCCATTGAAATTCCGCTAAAATTAACAAACTTCCACCCATAATCGTTCCAGTAATTAGAAATTGCCAGCTAATTAAATAGGGTAAAATAACGATTCCTAAAAGTTGAACTATACCGATTATAAAAAGAATTCGCGATTGCAATCCTATACCAGTACCTAAATAACCGATCGCTGTAATTCCCAACCAAAGCGGACATAAATTAATTAAAATTGCCGGCCATCCTTGAAAAATAGCTAGATCCGTGATCGCTAAAGCTAAAATCATCAAACCAACCCAAAGATAAACCACCCACAACAATCTTTCTACTTTCGCCCAAAAATCCGTTAAGACGATTGTCAAAACGATACCAACCATCGTTAAAATAGACCACCACCACGCTTGTGTCGTCCAATTGATGGGTAAAAATTGGGCCGTAGCAAAAATAATTATACTAATAATTCCCCACAGGGCAAAAGCTTGGTCGATCCGAGTATAAAAGTTCGATCGCAGTTTAAAAGCACCGATTTGCCATTTTAAACGCAATAATCCGCAAAGATCTTGTACGTCCAATTCTGGTTGCTTAAAACGAAGCAAAGGCTCTTTTACCTTAAAAAAATTCATCATAGTGAGAGTTTAAACTCAATAATAAGTTAAGTTTTGTTAACAATTAAATTAACACGAATCTGAGTTGTTGGTTTAATAAATCTTAAATATTTTTCCTAAAATTGTTTGCGCTTCGATCGCTTTGCCCTCTATAGGGTGTATAGTTCTTAGCAAGTCGATCGTCTGCCCATAAGAGATAATATTGAGAAAAGTATCTTGAAAGCAGATCGATTTATGAGCGACATTCCCCCAAACATTCAAATCAAGATCCAAGAAGCGAAAAACAAACAGTTAAAAGAATTAGATTTAAGCTACGAATCGACTTACTATCAATTGCAAACAATCCCAGATTCTATTTTTACCCTAGAACATTTAGAAATATTAATTTTACGAAATAACGATCTCAAGCATATTCCTCAAGACATACTTAAGTTAGAGAAATTGCAATTTTTAGATTTAATGGAAAACGAACTAGATGAAAGCTTTGAAATTCTTTCGCAGTTAAAAAATTTAGTTTTTTTGGGATTGAGTTGCAATGTGGATGGAGATTTACCCTCTTGGTTTCACAATATTCCTAAATTAGGACTCGATCTCAGCGAAAATCAATTAACTATTTTGCCAAAAGAAATTAAAAAACTCCAGAATCTTACTTTATTACAAATATGGTGGGATTTATCCGAACCGTTACCTTATTGGCTTAATTGTCTCGAAAAACTCGATTTAAATTTAAGAAACAATCAATTAACAGATCTCCCAGAATCTATTACTCAACTTGCCAATTTAAATCGACTCGATCTAAATTTTAACGAATTAGTATTTTTACCAGAATCCATTGCAGAACTCAATAATTTAATCGAACTAGATGTCAGCTACAATCAGTTAAATTATTTACCAGAATCGATCGGCAAATTAACTAATTTAAAGCTACTTTATTTGACAGCAAATCAATTAACCCATTTACCTCATTCTGCCACTCAATTAACTAATTTAAAGCAAATTCATTTAACTTCTAATCAGTTTATTGCTTTTCCAGAATCTCTTACGGAACTAAATAATTTAACCAAGCTAGATTTGAGCGACAATCAACTGAAAAACCTTCCAAAAAAAATTATTAAATTAAATAATTTAAAGCAATTATATTTGACTTCCAACCAACTGACAGCATTGCCTGACTTTATTGGTGAGATGACTAATTTAACCGAACTAAATTTGAGAGGAAATCAATTAACAGAATTACCCAATTCTCTAGGAAATCTTATTAATTTAGCTCGATTAGACTTAAGAGATAATGAATTAAAATCACTTCCGAAATCCCTCGAAGATTTACAAGATTTAACCGAGTTATATTTAAGCGACGATTCTCTGAAAAAAAATCTTTTAGATAAGAAATTAGAGCCACAATCTTCACAAATATTCAAAGAAGAACGAACGGAACAAAAAGAATTGAGTGCAACTGACATAAACAGCATTCCTGAAAATAAAGAAGCCAAATCGAATAAATTATTAATAATAGTAGCTTTAGCTGCTACAATCGGAATAGTTGGCTCGATCGCCGTCTTATTTAACAGTCAAACTCCAAATAATCCCCAACCATCCCAACCCAGGTAAAATTATTTTACAGATTGCTCTTACTAGTTAGAAATTAAGATCTTTCTTTAAAGCATTGCTCGAAAACATATCGATTTAATTATCTATCAAGGAACGAGATAAATGAACTATATTACCGTACCACACATTCGAGCCAAAATCCTAGAAGCTAAAGAACAACAGCTCAAAGAATTGGATTTAAGCTGGCGATCGACCTATTATGAACTAACAGAAATACCTCAAGAAATTTTTGAATTAGAATATTTAGAAATATTAAACTTAAGAAACAATAAAATTCGCCTGATTCCCCAGCAAATAACTAAATTAAAAAATTTAAAATACTTAGATCTAATTAACAATCCAATAGATATAAATAATCTTAAACTGGCAAGTGCCGAATTACCAAACTTAAAATTTCTTAGATTGACTTGGGATGTTAATAAAACTATCCCTGATTGGTTCGACGATCTGCCAAATTTAGGATTGGATATCAGCACCAATCAACTAACACAAATACCCCAAGAAATAACCAAACTAAAAAATATTACCTTTTTAAGCTTGTGGTGGAACTTATCTAAACCTTTACCTTCTGGTTTGGATTTTCTCGAGCAATTAAAATTAGATATCAGTGGAAACCAACTAACTAACTTACCAGAATCTCTAGGATTGCTTGCTAATTTAACCGAACTAGATTTGAGTTACAATCAATTAACAGAATTACCTAATTTTGTTACCAAACTTACTAACTTAACCGAGCTGGATTTAAGTTACAATCAATTAACAAACCTACCCAAAACTATCGGTAATTTAACTAAATTAAGACATCTAAATTTACGAGTAAATCGTCTTAAAAAAATCCCCAATTCCCTCGGCAATTTAACAGAACTTACAGAATTATATTTAAGCGAAAATAAATTAAAAACTCTTCCAGATACGATCGGCAAACTTATAAATTTAAGCCGTTTGGACTTAAGTGAAAATAAGCTAGCCCCTTTACCACAATCTATTACTAAACTCATTAACTTAACCTGGTTGGATCTACGTAATAATCGATTAACAAGTTTGCCAAAATCTATCACTAAACTTAAAAAAATATCTAAAATAGACTTAATAACAGTCGAGCAATTGACAAAATTGCCCGACTCTCTGAGTAATTTTGCAAACTTAATTCAACTTTACTCCAGCAACAATCAAATGGTATCAATACCAGAAGAATTTACGCGAAAAATCAATAAAATTGAATTAAAAGAAGTAGATGAAATAATTGCAGAAAAAATTATCAATGCTAGTGCGAAAGAGCAATATCTAGTCAAAGCAAATTTTACTCGAGCCGATTTAACAAAAGCAGATTTTTCGGGATCTAACTTAACAGAAGCCAACTTCAATCGAGCCGATTTTACTCAAACTAACTTAAGCCATACTAATCTTACCAAAATTCAAGCACTCAAAACTGATTTTACAGGTGCTAATTTTACAGGTGCTTGTATTGAAAATTGGAAAATCGATCGCGATACTATTTTTGATGATGTTATTTGTAATTATATTTATTTAAAATCCCAAATCGATCGCGACACTGGGGAAATAATTTTTAGCGAACGTCGTCCCTACGATCGACTGACACACTTCGAACCAGGTGAATTCGTAAATTTAATTAAAAAAGTTAGAAAAAATATCGATTTAGTTTTTTCAGATGGAATCGATTGGAAAGCGTTTTTAGCTATGCTCAAAGAACTGCAAATTAAATATCAAGACGAGCAATTATCGATCGCGGCGATCGAACATAAATTAGATACCAATTTGATAGTAAAATTAAATGTTACTCCAGAAGCAGACAAAATACTGATTCAATCTCAAGCAAAACAAATATATAATAGCAAGCTTAAAGTAATTGAAGCTCAATATAAAGTAGAATTAAAAAATATAGAAGCTAAATATAAGATTCAAATAACAGATAAAGAGCGAGAGATTATTACTCTTCATAAAAGACATAGTGCAAATATATTAGAATTAGCTAAATTAGCCGCCAATAAATCTATTGCAGTTGAAGCTAAAGCTGCGATTTCAAAGGGAGTTAATCCTAATCCCCCTTCAAAAGCTAAAAAGATCGAGATCGATTCACAAAAGTACCATAAATCACTAGAACGATCTACCCAAGATTAACGATTTTTATTTAATTATTGTTATTATGCAGATCTACACTAAGCAAATTTACTGACGATAATATCTTTTATACTTAAAAAATACTAGTTCTCTTGCCCTCAAAAGAGTCGATCTATACTGATTTTAAGCTCCTTCCGTCAATATAGTAAGATAACAGTACAAAACAAGTAGGTTTTAAGCTATTTAACCGATGCCTTTCAGGTTATTCATAAGTTTTACTTAAGATTGAGAAGCGATTATTTATTATCATTTTACTTACCCAAGTATTTTAAATATTAAGTTTTTTTAAGAATCGCATCGCGCTGAAGTTTATTGTAGTCTACTAAAAAAATGAAAATTTTTCAAAAACTTAGTTTTTTAATGTTATCGAGTTCTTTTTTATTAGCTGGAGTAGGAATGATTTCTTTAAAAGGAAATGAAGAAATCAAAACTAATCTCGATCGAGTAATATTACAAGGAGATAATACTAAAAATAGTTTGGAAGATCTAATTTTATACTCCAGTCAAGTAGAAGCTAAAAGTTATCATTACTTTTTACAACAAAAATCCGGCGTTCCTGATGTTTATCTCCAAAAAGATAAAGAAGAAATTTTAAATTTATTCCCTAAACTAAGCGAAGAATTATCTGATTTAGATAATTATACAGAAAATGCATTTCAATTAGAACTCGATTTTCCAACCGATCGAAACGAACTTCGTGCCAACCAAATTCAACTCATTAGAACGATCGATAAACTAGAACAAAGCCAGGTTAAAGTTAAAGAAATCGTTATTAAATTATTAGAAAATGAAGTCGAGGAGGCTGAAAATCAAATACTTGCTACTCAATTAAGGTTGTTATATAAAGACGAAATCTATCCTTTATTACAAGAATATCAAGATAACTTTACTCGCAATCAAAATCAGAAAACCCAAATAATTACAAATTATATCGATAATAATAATCTGGCCGTCGGTAATATTACGATCGTCGCTTTAACTATTTCATTAGTTTTAGGGCTGTACGGAGCTTATCGAATTTCCCGCCCGATCGAACAATTAAAAGCCGCAGCTTTATTAGTAGGAGAAGGAAACTTAAACGTTCTCGTTCCCGAAATAAAAGACGATGAAATGGGGATATTAATCAGAACATTTAATGAGATGATTTCGGGCTTAAAAAATACTACCGTATCTAAATCTTATCTCGATAAAATTCTCACTTCGATGGGAGACAGCCTAATAGTTATCGACCCCGACGGCAAAATTAGAAAAGTAAACTCTGCTACTTGTCGTCTTTTAGGATACGAAGAAAAAGAATTAATCGGACAAAATATTTCAATAATTTTAGGAGATTCGTTCTTAACAATAGATCGCTTGAGCCAAAAGACTTTTTTAGAAAATTATGATGTTACTTATCTGACCAAAAAACAGCAAAAAATTCCGATCGCATTTTCAAGTTCCATCATTCAAAACGATCGCGGTCAAACTCAAGGAATAGTTTGTTTAGGAAAAGATATAACCGAGAAAAAAGAATCTGAAAAAGCACTAAAAGAAAGTGAAGAAAGATACGCACTAGCTTCTCGTGCGGCTAACGATGGTTTGTGGGATTGGAATTTAGTTTCTAACGAAATTTATTTTTCCCCTCGTTGGAAATCTTTGCTCGGCTACGAAGAAGCAGCTTTTGGTAATACTCCCGATCGATGGTTTAAACTGATACATCCTAACTATCGAGACCTAGTTTCTCAAGCCATTATCAATCACTTACAAAATCCTATTTCTCACTTAGAAATTAGCTATCCGATCTTACATAACGATCGCAGTTATCGCTGGATGCTTTGTCGCGGTATTGCCGTTCAAAACGATCGGGGCGAAATAATCCGCCTGACTGGTTCTCAAACCGATATTACTCAATCGAGACTAGATAAAGAAAAATTGCGCCAACAAGCATTATACGACGGGTTAACTTGCTTGCCAAATCGCTCTTTGTTTATGGAGAAATTGAAAACTTTATTTGAGTCGAGCAAAAGAAGTTCCGATCGTAAATTTGCGATTTTGTTTGTCGATTTAGATGGCTTTAAGAAAATTAACGACAGTTTGGGCCATCTCGTCGGCGATCGCTTGCTAGTCAGCTTTACTAACAGAGTCAAAGAATGTTTGCGAATTCAAGATACCTTTGCCAGACTCGGAGGGGATGAATTTGCTATTTTAGCCGAGAACATCCAAACAGTCGAAAATGCAACCAATTTAGCTGGTAGAATTTTCCAACAATTAGAGAAACCTTTTTCATTAGAAGGACGGGAATTATTTGTTAGTGCGAGTATCGGTATCGCTCCTTATAACAGTAAATACTTTAAAATTGAAGATATGCTCAGGGATGCCGACACTGCGATGTATCGCGCTAAAGGAGCAGGAAAAGCTCGCTACGAAGTTTTCCGCCCAGAAATGCATCTCGAGGCTCTCAGCGTCCTAGAATTAGAAAACGACCTGCGACGCGCTATTAAACGGGAAGAGTTCAAAGTTTTTTATCAGCCGATCGTCCAACTGGCTACTCGGCAAATTGTTGGCTTTGAAGCTCTGATCAGATGGCAACACCCTTCTAAAGGCAATATTTCCCCAGGTAAATTTATTCCCATAGCTGAAGAAACAGGTTTAATCGTACCGATCGGAAATTGGGTTATGGAGCAAGCTTGTCGCCAGATGCGTCAATGGCAGGAAAGATATCGAGTTGCCCGAGATATGACTATTAGCGTTAATGTATCTCCGATTCAGTTAAAACAATTTTACTCGAATGATTTTACCGATTGCCTCGATCGACTCAAAGAAATATGCTCCGAAACTGGTCTCGAGCCAGAATGCTTAAAACTAGAAATTACTGAAAGTACTGTGGTAGAATCTTTTGAGCGAGCTAGTAAATTATTAAAAGAAATTAAAGGCCTCGGCATTAAATTATCGATGGATGATTTTGGTACGGGTTATTCTTCTTTAAATTCCCTCCATCGTTTGCCGATCGATACCTTAAAGATCGATCGCTCTTTTATTAACGAGTTAGGTGTTAATAAGGACAAGCTGCAACTAACGCAAACAATAGTCAGTCTCGCTCAAAATATGAATTTAGATGTAATTGCTGAGGGGATCGAAACAACTCCACAACAAGCCCTTCTAACAGAATTAAATTGCGAATACGGACAAGGATATCTTTTCTCCAAACCTGTTAATAGTAAAGATGCAGAAATATTAATTGCTACGATGGAGCAATTCAGCAGACGCGCTACCCTTCATCCTTCTCTTAATTA
>CAYWIH010000042.1:0-32474 GCA_964458305.1 uncultured bacterium
CACTAGCAAATGTTGCAAAGCAATATTTGCGCGGTCATTGGTAACTGAATTTAGGGTTTGTCTTTATTAAATTTTTAGTTTTTTCCAGTCGCCAAAAAAGACAATAAAGTTTATTTTCCTAATATTAAGTTCGATGTAATTTTAGCGGTTTTTGTGTCGAGACTTTCTAATAAGGTTTTATCCTTCTTATAAAGTGAAATCTTTTTTCAAAAAACATTTCTGCAAATTGCTATGAAACATTACTGCGACGAATGGATCGAACAATGGTGTCTTGAAAACGGTTGGAGCGATTTATATATAGAACAGAATCAATATTGGGCCTTTCGTCCCGGTGCAGTTATGCCAGAACCAATTCCTCCCAATATTCTCTACAAAATAAAACAGGAAAAAGGCTTATCCCCCAAAGAAAGGTATTGGTCGATCGCCGCGATCGCGATCGCAATTATCGGTATTATCGTCAGTATTTGTTTCCGTTGTCCCCTATTTTTGGTTTTCGCATTTACCGTCGATAGCTTTACCGTTGCTAACCTCGATCTTGAAAATATTTAAGTATTTCTTAATTTCTCGATCGCATCTAGATAAGATGGTATTGGTTCTTTGGCAACTAAACAAGCCTCTCGATCGACAGCCAGAAGATCTTCACCCCAAAAAACCTGACCCAGATCGATCGACTTACCGCGATCGGGCCTCCAGTCGGAACTGACAAATTTGCGATCGCCATCGACGACCCCACCATCAAATAAATGTCCGATACAAAAGTATATATCTTGTAAAATTAGCGGCACTGAAGGACGATGTAATTGTCCTCTAGAGTTAGCACTTCTGGCTTTGTAGCGATCGCGGGGAAACAAACCGTATAAATTCTTTAAAGAGGCTGAAATTAAAGGCGATCCTTTGAGATTAGTTCGTTTTAAAGCACCGACGCTAATTTTACAGTCAACTTCGCTTAAAATAGCCGGAGCGACCATAGATTCAAATCTGACTGGATTTGGGGAAAGATTGGGATATTCTTTTAAAGGTAGAGTATCCGCATCTAATAATTCCATCCCCCGATCGAGGATATGGTACAAACCATTACGACTGGCTATTTCTGGTAAAGAAACTGGCGAACAAACACCCTCGACGATGTAAATTTCCGCATCTGGACTGGCTTTTCTCAATCCATTTAAGACCGCTTTTAACACTCCCATACTTACCGTTACGGGGGGTTTGACGGGATAACCCAGATTGGGTTTTACCAAGATTTTACGAGCATTTTGGGCCGCTCTTGGTGGTTGATAGATAAAGTCTGCTGTTTTCGATCGCTCTACTTGAGTTTTTATTGCTTTCACAAATTTTAAATAATGAAACTTTTTGGTTTAGCTGAATTATCTTGTTTGTAAATCCATTCTAAGTTTAGATATTGTTGCAATAATTGGATCAATTTCTCTTCATCGACGGGCTTACTTAAAAATGCATCGCATTGAAGATACCTACCCATTTCTTCTGTAATCGAAGTAGCAGAAACAACAACGATCGGAATATCTTTAAACTCGGAATTTTCCCTTAATTGTTTTACCGAAGTAAAGCCTGTTTTCTTCGGCATAAATAAATCGAGACAAATTAAATCGACTTTTTCTTGTTTTAAGACATCGAACATATCTTCGCCGTTTTCAGCAGTTAAGACTTTAAACCCTAAAGGTTCGAGGATATTAACCAACAACCAACGATTTGCTTTTTTATCGTCTACAACTAAAATTTTATGTTGTTTTCCTTTGTAACCCAAGATATTTTCTATTTTCAGATCTCGAGCGGATAGGGTAGATGCTTTTTCGACTAAAGAAAAAGAAGTTTCAAACCAGAAATTCGACCCTTTACCTAATTTACTTTTAACTTGTAGCGTACCTCCCATCAATCTTACTAGTTGCTGACTGATAGCCAATCCCAAACCAGTCCCAACTTTTTTCAATCTTACTTCACCAGCTTGCTCGAAAGGTTGGAATATTTTTGCTTGTTCGACTTGGCTTATTCCCACTCCAGTATCGATTACTTCAAAACGAATTTTTTGCTCTCGAACAGAGGTATTCGATCGCCCTCGATCGCCTCCAGTAACTCTTAAAGTTACTTGACCGCTATCGGTAAATTTAATTGCGTTATTGAGCAGATTAATTAATATCTGTCGCAATCTTTTTTCATCTGCTTGAATGCGATCGGGTAAGTTCTCTAACTTAACAACTATTTCCAATTCTTTTTGTTTTGCGTCGTTTTCAACAATGCCAATTACCCCTTTTAAAAACTCTTTTAAATTGACACTTTCAAGATGAAGTTCCATTTTATTGGCTTGATTTTTGGAAAAGTCGAGGAGATCGTTAATCAATGTTAATAAGTGCATGCCACTTTTTTCAATGATATTAAATTCCTCATTTTGTCTTTCGCTTAAAGGAAGTTCTCTTTTGAGTAATTTGGCATAACCGATAATACCATTAAGAGGAGTTCGCAATTCGTGAGAAATATTAGCTATAAATCTATCTTTGGCATGATTTGCTGAAACTGCCGTTTCTTTAGCTTGTTTGAGTTCTTCAAAAGAAGTTTTTAACTGACTTGCCATCTGATTGAAAGAAGACGCTAAAATTCCTAATTCATCTTGACGCTTAATCGATACTTTTTTATCTAATTTTCCATTAGCAATATTAAGAGCTGCATTAGTCAGGTTGTCGATCGGTCGGATCAAACGATTGGCTAATATCATTGTCAAACCGCTCGTACCAACTATTGTCACCAAACCAATTAAAAATGCTAGGGTTTGAAACTCTGTTTTATTTTGGAAAAATTCTGCTTCTTTTTGTAATACTATTACACCCAAACCATTCTCAATTTTCGAGCTGTAAGAAACCCAAGAATCTCCTAACGGATCTTTAAAAACTAAATAACCTGCATCACCTTTTAATAAGTTAGCAACTGGAGGGTATTGACTGAAGTTTGTTAGCTCGGTTCCCGAAATATATTGACGGTTGGGATGAACGATAACAGAACCATTTTCATCGACAATAAATGCATATCCTGTTTCGCCAAATTTAATTTGACCTACTTGTTTTGTAATGGTCTTTAAATCCGTACATATTACGGTTACTCCTTCAATTTTTTGCTGCTTTTCAATTGGAGAAGATATACATAAAGCCGGTTCTTTACTTGTTTTACCTATTAAGGCTTGATAATTAACTTTGTTACCTGCAAGAGCCGATTGAAAATATTCTCTATCCCCATAATATTTAGCAGCTAAATCGTCGCTTCTGGCGATATTCCAACCATCTAAATTAATTGTTAGAGCGATATACAAATGCTCGTATGTCTCTACTATTTGCGAGAGGATAATTCTTTGTCGATCGGGGTTCGGATCGACGATATCTGGCTGTTTGTTTAAATTAAGTAAAGCTAAAACATTCGATTCGTCCCAGCTTTGAACGCTTTCGGCTAACAAGCCTGTTTTTAATTTTAAATTTTCTTCAGATTCTTTTTTGATCGTTTTTGAAGCTCTTTCACTAGCTGTAAAAATAGCTACTGAAATTAAAGGAATAATCCCTAACAAAACCAATAAAGGCATCCGAAATCTTAAACTTTTAAACCAAGATACTTTCATAGTTTACAAATAGTTTTACTTGAATATGCAATCGAGAGATAACCAATAAAAGTTAAATTTTTCTAAACATTTAATTAAGTTTAATTTAAAATTTTTTGCTGCGTTCGATTCAAAGAGATTGATTTGATACTGATTTTTGGATATTTTTTGTCTTTCATATATTTGCTGGCGCGATACTCTCTCTTTGATTTTTTGTTTTAGCAAAAAATTAGTCAATATTTAATAATATTACATTTTTTTATTTTTGTAAAAGCTTACTAGCTTCTAAGCTTAAGTAAATCTTTCTGTGTATTTCTAATGGCAAAATAGAATCTTTCCTGAGTTATCTAAGTAATATTGACTAATCTCATTTTGAATCAAAACAATCGAAATAAGAATCGTAATTATACTGAAATAAAAGCTAATTTTCTGTTTAGATAACTCTATATATACCGCATATTTACTTACAAAACCGTTTCGATCGAATTTTTTTAGTAAAAATATTTAAGTGGATCGACGTAGAAAATGAGATTAAAATTGAAAATCTTAAGTAAAAACACGCATTACATTAGGAAAACTTATATATAGTAAAATTACCAAAAAACAGATCGCAAAGATCGACAATTAGAAATCAATTAATTCTTGCGGTGAATTGAAACTAAGATAAATAACAAACTCGAGAGTATTGGCGATGAAATACGGTTTATTGCTTGTTAGCCTGGGCATTAGTTTAATTGCAACCACCAATGTTGCTAGCCAACCCAAATACAGCGATCGCGATCTAGAAGCAGTTTTTGATGAGCGAAAAAAGATTGTCGATCGTCTCCACCAAAAATATTAAGCGGGGCCGAGAATGCGTTTTGATGTCTTATTAGATGGTTCTTGCCAACAATATTATCCTTGCTGGGATACGACCTACATTAACCCGCTCAAAAGCATTTGCAACACGATCGAATATGGTTCGCAGCAAACGGAGGCTTTAAGGTCGGCTAAAGACAATTGTCAGTGTACTGTAGAACCTAATTATGAGTGTAATTGTTCTTTCCCGAGTAACGATTGTGCCGAAATAAAACTTATCGATCTAGCTGTAGAAGCAAGTAATTATATTTCAGATGTAGCCCAACAAGCGGGATACAGCTTCGATATAACTCCGATGGAATTATATCTATTATTTATTATGGAAGGTGCTTATTTTCCTATTGCTGCGAACCAAACTTGCGACATTCATGGATTTGGCTATTTAGGTATTGATAATTTATTGGATAAAAATGGAAAAATTAAAGATAAATATAAAATCTGGTCGCATCCTAATTTAGTTAATTTTGTAGCAGATCGAGCTAATACAAGACGCTTTACTAACGAACTTGATGAGGCTGTATATTCAGTTAGTAATTTCGATCTCGCTACTGGTATTTACGCATTTGCCGCAACTTATGGCTATTATAAAGCTTATGCCGACAAACTTTTAACATCTCAAGAAGGATATTCTTTAAGTACTTTACCTCGTCGCGGTCAAATTTTTTGGGCTTACGTTTATTTTAATTCTGGTGAAGAAAGCGATGTAGATCTTATCGTAGAACGTTTCGATTTACCTTGGCAAAAACAAGATAATTTCGGTAGCAATCGCCGCTCGGCTTTATTTAATGCTAAAGTACGAGTATCTACTTACGTTTATACTAAGGAAAGATGTACGATCGCAGATGATGTCGATCGAAAACTTTGCGATCGCTGAAAATAAATTCTGCGCGCCAGAGATCGTGACCCTAGGACAATTACCATCTCGAGCGAAATGGGATTTTCTCTTACTTTACTCAAAAAATTAGTTTAACTCTTAGCTCTTTTTTGCTTTTGAGAAAGAATTACCAATCCTACAGACAAACCCGCACCTAAGAAAATAGAATAAATAGCATCGCTTAAAACATTATCAAATTTGCCATTAAAAAAATTCCCTTCACTCAGTTCAACTTCATTCAAATCTACACCATTTAATTGCACCGATTGGATTTGAATTTTACTCAAATTAGCCTGGGTAAAGCTATTACTATTTAAAGTCGTATTCGTAATTGTGGCTTCATTAAAATTAGCGCGATCGAATTTAGAATTAACGGCAACTACATTATTAAGTTTGCTCGATTGAAAGTTAGCCTTGCTAGCATCGGTATTATTTAATTTAATTCCATTGATGTTAGCTTCCAATAAATCCGTATTCTTTAAAATAGCTCCACTAAAATCAACATTTTTAATTTTAGCTCGGTATAAATTAGTATCTGTTAAATTAGCAAGACTTAAATTAGTATTAAATAAATTAACTTCTTTGAGATTCGCCCCTGTTAAAATTGCCCCAGTCAAATTGGCTTCTGAAAGATTTGCACCCGAGAGATCTTTTCCCCTCAGATCGGCCCCTGTAAGATCGCATCCTTTTAAATTAGCTTTTGGTGCAACAGCAGCAAGACATTGACTGTCTGCAGCATAAACGTTAGATCCCCAAAAAATCGCGGCGATCGCGCTTGCCGAAACTACGATCTTGTTGATAATCTTTTTCATAGGTACAACTCCAGAATAGTATTTAGAGGCAATTCAATTAAAAACATCAAATAAATAAATCAAGGTTCTCTGGGTTCACAGAAAAAACCTTGATAACGAAACTCTAGGAGACTTAGTATATTAAAATTTTTTGGTTTATTTGTTATGTCCTTATTATTAACTACTTTTGTGAAAATTTCATCGATCGAGATCGCTATTACTACTGATTCTCAGCACAATTACTGAAAATTTTCTAACAAATCATTGAATCTCATGATTTAGGCAAACTTTTAGTAGGGAAATGTTCGATCGTTATTTTTTCGATTTGTTTAACTAGTATAGATGTTATCTGAGGTCGATCCCAACAATTGATGAGATTTTGTAAAATTTCGCAAAACACCTAAGTAACTCTTAATATTAGGTTCGTTGAATAAGTTATTTATCGATCGAGGAGTATTAAAGATCGTTGCGATTTATTTTGCTTTGGGATAAATTCCAACCCAACTGAGTAGGTTGTTGATAAATTTTTTTGAGAGTATTTATATCGCGATCGGAAATAGAATTTAGATTGGGAGTTTGAGAATAATACATAATATCGCTTGTTGCGAGACTGTGGCCCCAAATCCCCAAACCATGACCTAATTCGTGACGAGCGGCCCCTAAAATAGAATCGTAGCCCAAAGCCGGATTTATTTCGATCTTGATGCGATGGGATAAAATAGGGGGCTTATCTTGACTCAAATAAAATTCGTAGCTAGTTACGGCAGATCGGGCTTTAGGTAGGTCGAACATTCCCGTTTCTGGGTCTATTTTACCGATCCTTTGAGGAGCAACCCGATCGATGGTAATATCGGCTAATTCCGAGCTGGCAACTACTTGTAAAGGCAATACTTCATTCCACTCTTTTATCGCCCTATCTACAGCTTTTACCCATTGCTCGAAGCGTTTTTGACTGGCATTGGTATCGCTATTATTTGCTCGAGGCCGATCGAAATATATTTTTATGGGAAATTCAGACCAAATTAGATATCCTAAAGGCGTTGGTTTGATGCGATCGAAATAGTCTCCGACATTTTGCCCACCTTGCCATTGCAATAAGCTTGTTGGTAAAGGATGGATCTGTTTTTTTGGTAAAGAGTAAGTTAGCTCTCGAGCTGCGAGGGGCCCGAGCGAGCTTATTAAAATAGTCGAGGCGAGTAAAAATAATAAAATACGTCCGCAGCAATCCAACCGTCGGCGCAAATATTTTCCGATTTTTTGATTAATTTTCCTTAACCTTGCAACCAACCCGCGCTTAAAACTATAGTTAAAGTGATAAAAGTAATACTAAAAACCCAAGTAATCCGGTTGAGTGCTTTTTCAGCACTTTTAGTACTGGTAAATAATTGAGCTTGTCCGCCAATCCCGCCGATTCCGTCTCCTTTGGGAGAATGGAGCAAAACAAATACAATTAAGAGCAGGCCAGAAACGGCCCAGATGATTTGAACGATTGATTCTGCATTCATTTTAGTAACTTGTTGCTAAACTTCAAAACAATTATTGACTTGAAACGGCCAAACAATGGCAGCGATTGAAAAATTCTTTTCAAGTTCTTAATTAAAAAACTCTCGATTGACGAGATTTTAATCTGTTTTAGCATAGCGAAGCGGCGGATCTTGACCTTCAATTGAGGCTATTCGATCGGCTGCCGCAAGGATCGATATATGCTCGCTAGATTATAACACTTTACTAATGTTACAAAGAAATGCGTATCGGGGTGCGATTTGGTTTGAATTCAAACGGGATCGGTTCGATCAAAGATCGGCCGGTCATTTCTTCAGGTTGAGGTATTTGCAAAATTTGTAAAATTGTTGGCGCGATATCGGCCAAACGTCCGTCTTTTCGCAAAGATACTTGAGTACCGTGTCCGGCAATTTTGCGCCCTTCTCCTTCGACTAAAATCAAAGGTACGGGATTGGTAGTATGAGCAGTCCAGGGATTGTCTGACTCGTCGCGCATCAATTCAGCATTACCGTGATCTGCTGTAATTATTACAGTCCCACCCATTTGATTGGCTGCTGACAACAAACGACCCAAACAACGATCGACCGTTTCGATCGCCGTAATTGTCGCTCCTATTTTCCCGGTATGTCCGACCATATCTGGATTTGCGTAATTAACTACCACTAGAGAATAAATCCCTTGAGAAATTGCTTTGCAAACAGTGTCGGTAACTAGATCTGCTGACATGGTCGGTTCGCAATCGTATGTCGCTACCATGGGAGAGGGAATTAACTCGCGCTTTTCACCTTTAAAAGGTTGTTCTTTACCACCGTTAAAGAAATAAGTGACGTGGGGATATTTTTCCGTTTCTGCGGTGCGAAACTGTTGCAAACCGCGATCTGCGATTACTTCTCCGAGAATTTTGTTGAAATTTTGGGGTTTAAAAGCAACTCGAGCCGGCAAATTGGCATCGTATTGGGTAAAAGTAACGAATTCTAAAGGTTCGAGCTTTTCTCTTTCAAAACCGTCAAAATCCGAGTTTAGAAAAGCATAACAAAGCTGTCTGGCTCGATCGGGTCTAAAGTTGTAGAAAATTACTCCATCCCCCGGTTCTACCGCTCCTGGTGCGATCCGAGTTGGTTTGATAAACTCGTCGGTGATACCTTCGCCATAGCTAGCTTCAATGATTTCTTTAGCCGATCGCCCGTCAACTGTTCCCGATCCGGTTATCGTGTCGTAGGCTAGTTTGGTGCGATCCCAACGTCGATCGCGATCCATTGCATAATAACGCCCCGATATGGTTGCTATGCGTCCGATTCCTATTTCTGCTATTTTTGCTTCAATTTTTTCGATCGGATCGATTGCTTGTTTTGGAATTGTGTCCCTACCATCGGTAATTGCGTGAATGCATACATCTGCTATTCCTTCTGCTTTAGCTAAATCCAACAATCCCAATAAATGCAGTATGTGAGAATGAACTCCGCCAGCAGAAGATAAGCCAATTAAGTGTAGTTTTGAGTTGTTGGCTTTAACTTTTTGACAAATTTCAACTAACTCTTGATTTTGCAGTAGCGAACCATCTTCGACAGCATCGGTGATGCGAACTAACTCTTGAGGTACTACTCGCCCCGCACCTATATTGAGGTGGCCTACTTCGGAGTTCCCCATTTGACCTTGAGGCAGTCCGACATCTTTACCGGAGGCAGAAATCGTGGTTCTCGGATATACTTCCCAAATACTATCCGTTATTGGAGTTTTTGCAGCAGCAATAGCGTTTGCATCTGTTGCTTCGCGATAGCCCCACCCGTCCAGGATGACTAAGACTACCGGAGATACGGGTGCTTGCGCCATAAAGATCGCCCTATGATTGTTTGGTTAAATTTGTTACACTTGCTCGATGATAACATCTGGCCTTAATTTTATTTAGATCTTTTCTTTCTTTGTTATCGATCGTTTTAATCCCAATATAGCCCCTAGGGGGGTTAATCTCGCAAAATTCGATCGTTCTGTTTCAGGGTTGCTGCGCGGATAAATTTTTATTTTTTCTATGGGATCGCAGTAAAACTAAATTATCGCGATGAACTACCGTATCTGCTCCGGCATATCCTAACAAATCGGGAATTTTCTGCGATCGCGCCCCCATAATTTTTTCGATTTCTTTGCTGTTGTAGTTTACTATTCCCCGCGCAATTTCAGTAGTGCCTCGATCGCATAGTAAAACAGCATCAAAAGTATCGAAGTTCCCTTCTAATCCAGCGATCCCCGCTGCTAGCAGTGATTTACCTCCTTGACAAATCGCCCCGATCGCTCCTTCATCTAAATATAATTTGCCCATCGGTTCTAAACCGTGAACGATCCAGCGTTTGCGCGCGCTATCTATTTTAGTCGAACGAGGCTCGAATTGAGTGCCGATCTGCTGTCCTTGTAAGATTTTTTTAATATTTTCCGGTTGCTGTCCGCGAGTAATCACCGTTCGCACTCCGGCCGAAGTAGCGATCCGGGCTGCATCTAATTTGGTTACCATTCCCCCCGTTCCCCATTTGGTAGTCGATCCCGCTTCTACTTCTAAAAGCTCGAAATCGCGATCGTTAACTAAATCGATCGGTTTTGCTTCGGGTACGACTCGAGGATCTGCCGAATAGAGTCGATCGACATCGGTTAATAAGAACAACCAATCTGCTTTTAGCATACTGGCAACCCTGGCGGCTAGGGTATCGTTATCGCCAAATTTCAACTCTTCTACAGCAACGGTATCGTTCTCGTTGACGATCGCAATTACGCCTAATTGTAACAGTTCTTTAAAGGTATTATGAGCGTTGAGGTAGCTGCTGCGTTGGATCAGATCGCGACGGGTTAATAATACTTGGGCGATCGGGACTTCGAGATTGCCAAACAAACCATCGTAAATTCCGATCAACCTACCTTGACCTACTGCGGCGATCGCTTGTTTGAGTGCTATGGTTCGGGGACGTTCTTTAAGCTTCAGTCTGGTGCAACCTACTCCCACCGCTCCTGAAGATACTAACACGATACGATGGCCTGCTCGATGCAGATCGCTTAAAGTTTCGACTAATGCGGCTATGGTTGCCAGTCTTAGCTGGCCGCTCGAGGCATTTTTGAGCGAAGAAGTGCCAATTTTTACTACTAAAGTTAGAGGCATACCCCTCAATGACGATGTTATTTTTTAAAAGCGTTCGCTGGAACGATATTAAGCGAACTAACCTTGCAATTTCAGTTAGCGATCTATTTGACAACAACTGGCAAGCAGAAAATAATCGAAGCGTCAATCCTGCATTTTGCAAAACTAACGCCTCTTGCTTTTTATATTTTTAGGATCTTTATATTTTTTGCCGATCCCTTTGTTATCTGTTTATTATGCTTGGAGTCTTTATCTAGGCTGACTCCTCTCTTATCTGTAACTATAATGTCAGATTTTTTGCTTATCCTTTTGTTTCATAATGTTTTCTTTATATTTACATTTATAGAGAAATGTGAGCTTTGGTAAAGTTTTATTTCCGACCGGCTAGAGAAACACCGAGAGCGCGGGATACCCAAACTTCAAAATCTCGTAGGGGATAAAAAGTAGCAACATTGCTAGGATCTACCATTGGCTCGACTAAAATAGTAAACATACCCAATCGGTTTCCAGCTAATACATCGGTAAAGAGGCGATCGCCTACCATAGCTACTTCTGAGACGGGCAAATTCATACCTTCGAGAGCTTGGATCAATTTCCGTCGTGAAGGCTTGCGAGCGCGGATAAAATAGGGCGTTCCGAGAACGTTAGCTATTCTACTGATGCGGCTTTCACTGAGATTGTTGCTGACTAGAGATAGGGTAGCTACTTGTTTGATCGGTTCGACCCATTCGAGCAATTCTGCAGAAACGTCTTTTTCTTTGAGGGGAACTAAAGTTTCATCTACGTCTAAAATTAAGCCTTTAAGTCGATTTTTTTGCAAAATTTCTGGAGTAAGTTGAATGATGGGTGCTCCGAGGACTAGGTCTGGTTGTAAGATTAATGCTTTAGACATAAAAATAATTTAGTTAATTATTGTTCGAGCTAGAGAAGTTTCTATCATATTTTCTCTCTTTAACCACTCAGATAGCTTAATCGATAATATAATTTAGCGGAATTTATTTCGGTGTTATTCTCAACGTAGTTAAATTGTGTATCGCTGACGACCAGTTACGGGCAAGCATTGCTATATTGTTAAAATTGGTAAAAAAGCTAAAAAAATTACAAAGTTGTTAAAATTATGGGTCGTGTCGGGGTTTTATTACTCAATTTAGGCGGGCCAGAAACGATCGAGGATGTACGTCCGTTTTTATACAATCTGTTTTCTGACCCTGAAATTATTCGTTTACCCTTTGAAGGGCTACAAAAACCATTAGCTTGGTTAATTTCTAGCTTAAGAGCAGAAAAGTCGCAACAGAATTATCTTGAAATTGGTGGAGGATCGCCATTAAGAAGAATAACAGAAGCCCAAGCAGAAGCTTTAGAAAAACAGCTATCTACAGAAGGTACTGAAGCTAGAGTTTACGTAGGAATGCGCTACTGGCATCCATTTACTGAAGAAGCGATCGTCAGAATTAAGCGCGATCGCATTTCTGATGTGGTCATTCTCCCGTTGTACCCGCAATTTTCTATCAGTACTAGTGGTTCTAGTTTGCGATTGCTAGAACAAATGTGGCTTGAAGATCCGGCTTTGAGAATAGTTAAATATAAAATCGTACCTTCTTGGTACGACAACTCAGGTTATCTTCAAGCAATGGCGGATTTAATTATCCAAGAACTACAAAATTATTCTAACCCAGATGAGGTTCATATCTTTTTCAGTGCCCACGGAGTTCCCCAAAGTTACGTTAGCGAAGCAGGAGATCCTTATCAATACCAGATCGAGCAATGTACTCGTAAGATAATGGAAACCCTCGACTCTCCCAATCCTTATACGTTAGCTTATCAAAGTCGCGTCGGCCCGGTAGAATGGCTCAAACCTTACACAGAAGAAGCACTTCAAGAGTTGGGAGAAAAAGGAGTTAAAGATCTTTTAGTCGTACCGATCAGTTTTGTTTCCGAACATATCGAAACTTTACAAGAAATAGATATCGAGTATCGTGAAATTGCCGAAGAAGCGGGTATTGAAAATTTTGGCAGAGTTCCGGCCCTCAATACCCATCCTGTTTTTATTAAAGCATTGGCTGACATGGTAACGGATGCTTTAGAAACTAATTCGCCAACTTTTGCCGAGTTGACTCGTCCCAAAAAGAACATGAAGATGTATCCCCAAGAAAAATGGCAATGGGGTTTGACGACTACTGCTGAAGTTTGGAACGGTCGTTTGGCAATGTTGGGTTTTATTGCCTTAATTGTAGAGTTAGTTAGCGGACACGGGCCTTTGCATTTTGTTGGCTTGTTATAAACTTACATAACTCTGAAAAAATCTCTTGCTTTTGTTTTTTGCTATGGCAGGAGTCTTTTTTTATTTATGAGCCGTAGCAAAAGATTCCGATAATAATCTAGCAGTTTCGGGGTCATAAATGCGTAAATAATTCCAATAGCCGCCAAAAACAGCTTTGACGTAGCTTTTAGTTTCTGGGAAAGGAATTTGTTCGACAAACAGATCTGGATCTGCAAAACCGTACCTATTAATCCATTTTTTGACGTTACCGGGGCCGGCATTATAACTGGCGATCGCCAAGAGAGAATTATTATTATACAATTGGTGAGTGTGTTGGACGTACCAAGTACCGAGATTAATATTATCCTCTGGATTAGTTAAAGAATAAGTTTCCAGGCCTATTTTATTAGCCACCCATTCCCCAGTTGCGGGCATTATTTGCATCAAACCCGCAGCACCAGCAACAGATTTTGCATTGGTTTGAAAGCGAGATTCTCGTCGAATTAAAGCAGTCACTAAGATCGGATTTATTTGCCGTTTTTGCGACCAATTGGAAATAGTTTCTTGATAGGCAAAAGGGAATAATCCTTGCCAATATTGAGGTGTTTGACGTAAAGCAAGCCATTCTTGTTTTTGCTGAGGATTTTCTGTATTTTGTAAGCTCCAAATTTGATAAGTTCCTAATTGATAATTGCCTTTAGCTACGTTTAGTAAACCTTCGGTAAATTTTTCGCTGACGGTTAGTTCTGGTTTGCTGGCAATTTCGGCTTGGAAATAATTCCAAGCATCGCGATCTTGACCTAATAAATATAGTTCTTGAAAAGTATCAGAACCTGCTGGAGGTAAAGACCGGATCGCATTTTTTTCTAGTTGGGGATTGGCATATATTTTAGTCGTAAAATCATCTACATTTAAACCTAAATGAACTGCCGATCGCCATGCATAATAAGATTGAGGATGATTGTTCAAGACATACTTAAAAGCATTTTCTGCTTCTTGTTTATTGTCTAATTTTTGCGACCATTTTCCGCTCCAAAAAGAGGCTTGAGGAACGAGGTAACTATCACTATTTTGCTCGACGATTTCTCGAGCGGTTTGAATTGCTTTTTCGAACTCGCGATCGGCTGCAAATTTTTCTGCTTTTTGCCAGCGATAGTCAGCAATAGTTTGAGAATTAGGATATTTTGTTGCCAGAGATTGACGAATTGCTTCGGCTTTATCTTTTTCTCCAAGTCGATCGAGTCTTTTGGCTTTTTCTAATGAAGTTATCGCCGCTCGATCGGGGAATTTACTAATTAGAAGATCGAGATATTGCAAACTTTCTTTATTTGTAGATAAACTGGCTAAATGTTTGAGAGCCAATCCGGTTTCTGAATTATTTGAAAATTCTTTGACGTAACTTTGATACAATTTTTTAGCTTGCGTATTTTGCCGGCTCAAATGCAATCCTCTGGCGATCCGATAGGCATTGCGCCCGTTATGGGGGGCATTAATATATATTTCGGAAGCTTTTTGATAGTTTCCTTGTTGCCAATAACCATCGGCGATCGCCTGCCAATTTTCGGGAGTTAATTTATTACTAAAATCGGCAATTAAACGCTCTCTAGTCAAGTTATCTCGCAAATTATATTGAGCTGCAATTAAGAGTAAATCGAGATCGTTCGGCTTTTGAGAAATTAATTGATTGATAATTATTTGGCTGCGGGGATGGTTGGGAAATTGCAGGATTTTATCTCGATAAGATTGCCAGTATTGAGGATTTAATTGACCCAATAAATAAATAGCTTCTGCTACCATTGGCGAATCGGGATGAGTTGCAATTAATTTTTCCCAAGTTTGAATTGCCTTTTCCTGGCGATCGAGCGAGCGATAAGCTAATCCTCGCTGTAATAAAATTGGTGCGGCTAATACTGGATAATCTCGATCTAAACCTCGTAAATATTTTAAAGCTAGTTGTGGATCTTCTTGTTGGTTGGCATCTGTAGCTAGCAAATAACGGGCTTGACTGCGAGCTTGGGATCTGCTACCTTTTGCAATATTTTTTAATTGAGATTGTCTTTGTTGGGGAGATAAAGAAACTAAACTTAATAGTTGTTCGCTGTTATTATCTTGTTGTCGATCTAAGCGTTCTTGAAACAAGTTTGACTTCAACCATTGACGAGATAATGGTAAAAATAAAGCGGTAGAACCGAGCAATAATAACAATGCTAGAGCCGAAGGAAACAGAAAAGAGCTTTTCTGTGTTGTTTCTTTTTTCATGCCAAGAAATATACTCTTACATTACATAAACTAACGAATAGCAAAAAAGCTAACAATTTTTCTGTTGGAACAAAGTAAAATTACTATGCGTCTCTTCACACATCATGAAAATAAGATAAGGATGTCCTCGTTTATGTCCAAGTATAATTATTCTAAATCTAGTATTTCTGGCTTATTAGCTGCGGTGCTAACCGCTACAGCAATTGGCTCTTCTTTACCAATTAATCCTGTCTCAGCTCGAGAATTTGAATCTCAAAGAGAATATCGCAGAGGCGATCGCAGAGACTACTATCAGCGAGCAGCAATTCCTGAAGGTACGAGAATTCCTGTAGAATTTAGAAAAGAGAAAATTTTAGCATCTCCCGAGGAAAGTTTTCCTGTCACTTTAACAGTCGCAGCGAATATTAGAGATCGCAATCGTGAAATATTAATCCCTTATGGTAGTAAAATTGAGGGCAGAATCGAACCGAGCGGCCGCGGCTCTCGTTTTGTTGCCGATCGCTTAATTTTAGATGGTGATAGCAGAGAATATCGCATCGATGCAACTTCGCGCACCATAACTAGAAGAGAAACTGTCAGAAACGGAGCGGGTGCTGGAGATATTCTTAAAGGTGCTGCTGCTGGTGCAGGTGCTGCGGCAATTATTTCTGGAGTGACTGGTAGAAGAGGAGTTGCAGCTTTAGAGGTTTTAGCTGGTGCTGCTGCTGGTGCTTTGGCTGGATGGGCTTTACCTGAAGCTGGAGTTATTGGGGGTGGCTCGAGAGAAGTAGTAGTTATTTATCCCGAGCGGGATTTAGATTTGACTTTCGAGCGGGATTTATTCTTAAGATAAATCACTTGAATATCCTCGCCCCAAAAGAGCGAGGTTTTCCCTTAAGATCGCTTTTGAGTCAGTTTAGAAGCGATTTGCTCCGCTTCTCGATATAGGGTTGAGTTGCCTTGTTGTTTGGCTAATTGAGCTGCTTGCTGGATATCTTCGATCGCCAGATCTGTTTTTCCTAATTTATTCATACTAACTCCACGATGCAAATATGCTGCAGCATCACTGGGATTTAGTTCGATCGCTCGATCTAAGTTTTCAATTGCTGCTTGATAGTTGCCTTGTTGTTTGAAAGCCAGGCCTAAATTTGCATAAGCTAAAGAGTATTTAGGAAATATTGCGATCGCAGATTTAAAATCGGCAATTGCGCCGACATAGTTTTTCAGACGAAGTTTGCTTAAACCTCTATTATTATATGTACCGACAAAATTAGGATTTATTTCTATTGCTTTAGTATAATCGGCGATCGCTTTTTGATATTCTTTTTCTTGATAGTAAGTATTAGCTCGATTGTGAAAAGCTAAAGCGTAATCCCCTTTAATATTAATAGCTTGGCTGTAGTCGGCGATCGCCCCGCGATTATCTTTGAGTTGTTTGCGGGCGTTGGCACGGCTATAATATGCTAGTGCGAAATCGGGCTGAATTTTAACAGCTTTAGTATAATCTGCGATCGCTTCGCGATATTCTTTAAGTTGAAATTTGGCATTTCCTCGATAATTGTAAGCTCGAGATGCTGCTGGTTTTAATTCGATCGCTTTAGTATATTCTCCGATCGCCCCGGAATAATCTCCTAGTTTAAATTTCGCTCTACCGAGATTTTTATAAATTTCTTCGTTATTTGAATCGATCGCCAGTGCTGCGTTAAATTCTTTAATTGCTCCTTTATAGTCTCCCATTTGAAACTTAATAAAGCCGCTATTGTAGTGTTTTTGGGAAACTTCTAAAGTTGTTTGTGTTAATTGTTGTTTGCCTTTAATTTCGGATTTTACTGTTGTTGGGGCTGCGGTGGCTATAATGCTTAAAATTACTGTTGCTGCGGTTATTTGCCAAATAGATTTCATTATATCCTCAATATGGATTTGTTTTTTTAAATTATTTTATTAATCTTCTTTATTTTTTTTCCTCATTATTTTACGTTATAGAATAACCGCTTCCAACAGGCTATAGTAATTTTACTTAAATATATTTTTTAGAATAAATTATTGTTTTTTTATGCTTGGCAAAGACACTGAGGAACATTATTAGTTTTGCATTTTTTTCTTGAAAAATTATCTTTCTAAATCCTCGATCGTCATTCGATCGCAGCTTAATTGAGATTTCGATCGCAGTACAAGATAATTAATTCTCAGTATTTGTACCGATCTTACTCAATAAAAGTTAATATAATATTTAATACATACTGTTAAGCAATTTATGAGATTTTAATCTCTTATACCTAAGTTGAAGAACTTAGATATGAGAGCTATCAGTATAAAAGCTGTCTTCTCGTATGTAGCAGTATTCGTAAAGCTCAGAGATTTAGTAGGGGAAAAAGGCTTAAATCCCAGGGATAATAATCCTTCTGGCCTCTGCTATACCGATTAAAAAGCTGACAACTTTAAAACAAATATCGAATAATTAGCATTTAAAAACCCAAACCAGGAAAATCTATGCTACAAAGAAGAACTTTCTTAAAATATGTTTCTGCAGCAACTGCTGGAGCAGCATTTAGCTTCTCATTTCCATCTTTAAAAGCAGCACTATCGAGCGAAGGAGAAGGTAATCTTGAGTGGGACTACGATCGAATCGGGCCGGAAAGTTGGGGCGAACTTTCTCCAGATTATCGAGTTTGTGAAATGGGAACTCAACAGTCGCCAATCAATTTAGAACATCAAGAAGCACTCCATGCTAATAATTTAAACGATTTAGAGTTCAATTACCATCTCAGCACGTTAAAAATACTAAACAACGGTCATACGATTCAAATTAATCCAGATCCTGACAATCACTTAAAAATAGCTGGTAAAAACTACGATTTACTCCAATTTCATTTCCATCACCCCAGCGAACACGTAGTATCTGGTAAAAATTATCCAATGGAAGCGCACTTAGTTCATCGTCACCACGAAAGCGGAGAACTAGCTGTATTGGGAGTTTTCTTAGAAGAAGGGACTGAAAACGACGCACTATCTCCAATTTGGAAGCAATTACCCGAACATCAGAGCAAAGAACAGCCAGTTATCGGACATTTCAATCCGATGCAAATTTTACCCCATAAAAAAATAGCTTATCGTTATAACGGATCTTTAACCACACCACCTTGTTCTCAAATCGTACATTGGGTCGTGTTTGAAGAACCGATTAAAGCATCCAAACAACAACTAACAAAATTTGCCCAAATATTCCCTAACAATGCTCGGCCGGTACAACCTGGAAACCATCGACTGATTATTGAAGGGTAAAATTATTTTAGCTTTAATTGGCGCGCTGCCAAAAACGCTGGATTTCTGCTAAAACTTGATTGCTAGGAGGTTCTAAAATTTGTGGGGGATTAGTTTTAGCACCAGGAATATCTTGCGACCAAGGGCTTTGAGGTATAGATTTTAAATTAATGCCAGGAATGACCGATCGAAACCCATATTTAACAAAGATCTTTTGTTGTTGAGGTTGTCTGAGAAAGTTAACAAATCTTTGTGCTGCATTAGCAGTATTTCGATCGACATCGCGACGGAGGATAGCTGCAGTAGCTGTCGTTTCGATCGTAGGATTGAGATAATAAATTTGATAGGGTTTACCCTGTGAAATTTTAGCTTGCGACCAACGATGCAGGGCGATACTTTCGTAAACTGTGGCTACGTCTGCATTATTAGGCCCTAAAGTAATAAAATTTTCTAAAAGAGTGTCGGTAGAGCGAGGTGGTTGATATACCGATCGCTTGACTAACGCAAATAAAGAGGCAATTTGCGGATCGCTATTGAGATCGTTATTGCCGATCTTGTGACGCGTCCATAAAGCCATGGTAAGCTGGCCGCTATTGGATCGAGTGGGATTAGTAGTCAGAAAATCAAAGCTACCCCAATTCGAATCGCCGCCGATCGCCCCCCAGTCTCTTAGTTCCATCCCTCGTTCGATTTTTTGCCAATCAAAGCGATCGTCAGGGAATAATATTTTACCACGATCGGGCCAAGCTACGGCTACTAACATTGTTTTGCTAATAGCTTGAGGTTGAAAGTAAAAAGGATCTGCTCGAGTTTCTGCTGCGTAGCGATCGCGTAATTCTTTTAATTTTTCATCGTTAGCGGGAATTAATATGGTTGGGTTGAAGTCGTTTTTGCGATCGATAAAGTTATTGACAATATCTTGCGAACCCTGAAATTTTAGTTCTAGATCGATATTTTTATTTTGTGCTTCAAAGGTAGTTTCTAGTTCTTTGAGGGGTTCTTGAAGTTCGGTGCCGCTCACTATAACAATTGTTGTTTTTTGTCCGGGTACTGGCAAATAAGCTAAACCCAATGCAGCTAAAATAATACCTAGTGAAATTATAGTTCTTCTTTTCATGGCAGCTAGAGATAAAGTCATTTTTTCGCGAATTAAGTAATTAATAAATCGACGTTTTCTTGAATGTTTTTAAGTTCGTCGCTCAAAACTAATAATTCTTCTATTTGTTGGGAACTATTTAAATTAGAAGTTCGCAGTTGATTTTGTAATTGTTGTAAAACTCCGGCCGCGTTGCTTACTAAAGTAGAAAGGGATGTTATTTGAGCCGATCGCGCATCTTTTCCTTCTTTGACTAATTTTATGTTATTTTCCAAGCTGGCTGCTAATTCTTGCAGTTGTTGGCCGGACTTACCGCTATTATTATTAATTTTGTTTCTAACTTCTGTTAATTGTTTTTTTAGGTCTGCTTCGGAAAGTAAAGATTCAGATCCGTGCAAGCGATTTGCTAAATTTTCAATTTTTTGTGGTAATTCTAAAGCAAGATTACAACCGTATTGTACTGCGGTTAAAAGTTCGATTTGTGTCGATTCTATGAGAATTTTTTCCGATTCTGTTCTTAATATTTCTGCTTTTTGAGCTATTAATTCTGCTTGTTGTTTTATGGCTTTAATTTCTCTAATTTTAGCTCGATCGGCTGGATCGATTGCTCGATCGGATCGAGATTTTAAAACTGTTGCTCCCCCAACGGCGATCGCTCCTGCTGCTGGAAACATTATCCAAGGAGATATATTTTGCGATCGCACGCCGCCAACAAAAAAAACGCCACTAACTAAAACGGCTACGGGATAATTAAGTGGATTGGCTATTTTCATCTTTATTATTATTTGTTAGTTAAATATAAAACCCTTTTTCCCTCTTGCTTCAATTAAAATTCTAACTGTAATTTTTCCATCAATTGTGAGATAGTTTCGGGATTTCCTTGACTGTAATAACCGCCGCTAATGCTAGCAATTTCTTCGAGAATTTTAGGATTGAATTCTCCTTTTTTGCCGTAACCGATCGTAAAAAAGGCGATTGGATTATCGTCTGAATCTTGATTTTGTAATTCTCTTTTTAAGTTTTGTAAAGTAGTTTGAGAACCGGAATCTTGACCGTCAGTTAAAATTAATACGGCATTAATTGCTTCGGATTGGATATTTTTTTCGAGCCAACTGCGGGCATAAAGAGTACTATCGTAAAGTTTAGTTCCTCCATCGGCACGAAGACTGTTAATAAATTTAACCGCTCGCTCGCGCCCTTTTTTAGTTCCGTCGGCAATAATTGGCGGTTCGATATTAGAACTAAATCTAATTAAAGCAATTTTTTCTTTCGGCCCTAAATTTTGAATGTAATTTAATAAAGTATTTTGCACTGCAGCTATTTTTTGTCCTTGCATCGATCCTGAAGTATCGACTACAATCGCCACAAAAGAAGGTTTTTTAGCAAATTCAGTCCAACTTTCTAACATTGCCGCCACTACTTCCGGTTTTGGCGCGCGATAAGATTCGTAAACTGGGTTTGTTTGTACCCCAAACTGAGGCGAAAATTTATTGCTTAAAGCTACTCCAGGTATTCCGGGCCGCAAACCCAGATCGATCGCTATTTGTTGGTTTTCTGGCTGGCGCATATATTCTATTATCTCTTCTGCTGCGGCTTTTTCTGCTTCGCTTACCCAGGGCGATCGGGGTAAAATAGCTCTGATATTCGAGCTGTAGGTAGCTTTGGGATAAACTGCTTTGTAAGCGGTTCGATCGGGCTGTATTTTGCTATTAGCCCTAATTACTACCGACTCGTAAACCGATCCTACAGAAGCCCAATAAGGGCCGTTTTTCACCATCGACTCGGCTAAAGAAGTAGTAGAAACTCCGTAACGTGCAATTTTACTTTCAATTTCTTTGACTTTCTCTTGATATTTTTTAACATCTTCTACCGTCAATCTTTCTGGTGGTATTCCCGATACGGAAACAAATTGGGCTACTAAAGTTTGCAAGCCAGAATTCGATCGCGTTGGGGCGGTATGGACGTAACGAATCGGGATTGCAGTAACATTAGGATCTATTTGCGAGAAGTTTTGATAGTTTACTAAAGCTGAATATGGATCTGCTAATTTTTCTAAAGCTGGGGCTAATTCTGCTGTCGTCATTAACACCATCGGGCTGTTAGCAATTAAAGGAGAATCGGTAATTTCTCGAATGTAATTTTGTCCGGGAAAAATGCGATTCATCTCGTAAATTAACTGGGATTGATAAATTTCTCCGTCTACGGATAATAAGGTCGGAAATTGCGGATCTTCGGCGGTGATATTGCCTGTTTGATATGCTTCGGCAAGATCGATTAAGGCATTGATTACATCGCCGCTACCTTTTGCTTCGCAAGTTAAATAGTATCTTTGCCCGTCTTTTAATTTTGGTTTAGTTTGGTTTAGTTTTGTTGCTATTTCTTGACAGAATTTACCTAAATTGCTTCCTGCTGAAAACTTAATTTCAATGCCGCGATCGCTCGGATTCGATCGATCTGTAGTTGTTGGGGCTTGGCAAGAAGCGAGTAACAATAAAGATAAAGTAAAAGGAAGGCTGAATATTTTATTTAAGCTTAAACTTTTCATAAAATAGCGTTAAATCTAAAGGGAAAAGCAAACAGTAAAGACTAGCTATAATATAACACTCAAAATAAAAACATTAACCGAGCGATCGTGATGTATAGCAATGAAAATATTCACAAATTAATAAGTATGGCAGAATGTTTAGCAGTCTAATATCAATTAGAGCGAGTTCTTGATGTTATCTTGTCGAAAGATCGTTCCCGACAACTTTATTTAAAAAAGAAAAAAACCTAGATTGCCGTTTCGATCGCATCTAAAGATTTAGCTAATAAAGTTCTTAACCTGAAAATAAGCGAGAAAGAGCGAAAAGTATAAATACTTTTTAGAGAGATAATAAGAGATGATTTTACTGCTTGGGAAATTAAAGCTAATATAGACGGTTTTTTAGAATTCAATACAAAAAAACTATCCAATTATAGAGTTGTTTTGACAGAAGAACTGGATCGGCTGTTTATTATCGCAGAATCTGAATATCTTGTTTTACTTTGCCCTGTTTCAGTTATCGAAAAATTCTGACTTCTCTATTTATATTTTCTTTATTATTTTTCATACCTTTTGATACTTTTTCATACTTTTTCAGTCTTTACTTCGTAAAAAATACGAATTAATATTTATTCCAGTACAACAAATTTATTTAAATTTAGGAGTTTGAGATGGCTGATATTCTAGGTACTTCTTTCAACGATTTTCTTGTAGGTACGTCTTCGAGTGATACTATTAACGGTTTTGGTGGAAATGATATTCTTGATGGTTTTGGTGGATTTGACACTCTAACTGGTGGATTCGGTGCTGATACATTTCAAATATTTGCTTCTGACTATAATGCTAATGGCTTTGGTTATGCAACAATTACTGATTTCTTTTGGCAGGAAGGTGATGTAGTTGAGATCTACAGTGGTGGTACTGCCATTACTTCAAGCTTCGATCCTTTTTTCAATGAAACTTTAATTTATTCTAACAATAATTTAATTGGAGTAGTTCAAGGTAGTAATTTTGATTTTGCATTAGATGCTGTTGTCTCCTTCTAGTAATTAAATCTCAGTAGGCTTTATAAATAATTGCTCTATCAATTTGATAGTAAAAAATAAGCCTACTTCGTACTAGTTAATATGGGGTGGCTTAACCCCATGCAAAATATTTAATAACTATTATTTTTTTTTAGAAAAATCTTAAAAAAATCGAAATTTTATACTTTTATTTAATTGATAAACGAATATATTGGTTTATCCACTCCGTTTTAAGATCTGAAAATCAATTTTGTTCGGCCGCTTGGGTACATACTTCAAAAATTCGCCAGTCTTTTGACCAGAAAAAGACAAAAGAGATCTAATTTTATTCTCAAAGATGAGGACTTGCGCGATCGCCCTCTACAACAAGCAACAGCAAAAAAGCTAAACTAGGAAATTACTGAGATAAAAATAGAATTATTTAGCTAGTATGTTTGAAGCCCTAGCCGAACGGATCGATGGTGCGTGGAAAAAACTGCGCGGTAAAGATAAGATTTCCGAATCTAACATTCAAGACGCGATTAAAGACGTGCGTCGCGCCCTTTTAGAAGCAGATGTTAACTTTCAAGTAGTTAAAAACTTCGTTGCTGCGGTAGAAAAACAAGCCCTCGGGGCCGATGTAATCTCCGGTGTCAACCCCGGCCAGCAATTTATTAAAATTGTTTACGACGAATTAGTAAAAGTAATGGGACAAAGCAACGTTCCCATTGCTAAAGCAGAAAAACCCCCGACAGTGATTTTAATGGCGGGTTTGCAAGGTACGGGTAAAACCACATCCACAGCCAAATTAGCCCTATACCTCCGCAAACAAGGGCGCAGTTGTTTGATGGTGGCTACCGACGTATATCGACCTGCGGCGATCGATCAGTTAATTACTTTAGGCGAACAAATAGATATTCCTGTATTCTCTTTAGGAACGGATGCAGATCCGGTCGAAATTGCCCGTCAAGGGTTAGAAAAAGGGAAAGAAACGGGGGTAGATACGGTTATTATCGATACTGCCGGGCGACTGCAAATCGATAAAGATATGATGGGGGAATTATCCCGGATCAAAGAAACCGTCAAGCCAGACGATACCCTCTTAGTCGTGGACGCGATGACGGGTCAAGAAGCGGCTAATTTAACCCATGCTTTCAGCCAGCAAATCGGCATTACAGGGGCAATTTTAACCAAATTAGACGGCGATACTCGCGGCGGTGCGGCTTTATCCGTCAGACAAGTTTCCGGTCAACCGATCAAGTTCGTCGGGGAAGGGGAAAAAGTCGAAGCATTACAACCGTTTTATCCCGATCGCATTGCTTCGCGAATTTTAGATCGCGGCGATATCGTTACTTTAGTCGAGAAAGCTCAAGAAGAAATCGACATTGCCGATCTTCAAAAGTTAGAGCAGAAAATAGCTAAAGCCGAATTCGACTTTAACGACTTCCTCAAGCAAATGCGGATGATAAAAAATATGGGTTCTTTTAGCGGGGTGATGAAACTCATTCCCGGAATGAACAAACTTGGCGGTGACGTTCTCGAAAAAGGCGAAACCGAACTCAAACGCAGCGAAGCAATCATTAATTCTATGACCAAACAAGAACGGGCCAACCCCGATCTTTTGGCCAGATCTCCGAGTCGTAAAAGTAGAGTTGCTAAAGGTTCGGGACGTTCGGATAAAGACGTTTCTAAATTATTGAGTGATTTTACTAGAATGCGATCGATGATGCAGAAAATGAGTCAGGGCGGCGGTATGCCAGCAATGCCCGGAATGCCCGGTATGGGGGGAGGAATGCCCGGTATGGGCGGGATGTTTGGCAACTCACCCCAGCCCGGTTTCCGCACTCCCAAAAAAAGCAAAAAGAAAAAAAGCAAAAAGAAAAAAGGTTTTGGCACTTTATAATAAAAGGTTCGAGATCGAGTTTAGCTTCGATCTACAATCTAAAAAGGTAATTGCGAGTTAATATGGTTAAAATACGTTTAAAAAGATACGGAAAGAAAAGAGAAGTTAGCTATAGAATTGTAGCTATCAACAGTAAAGCGCGCCGAGACGGTCGCCCCCTCGAAGAATTGGGTTTCTACAATCCCAGAACCGACGAAACTAGACTTAACGTCCCAGCTATTGTTAAGCGTCTGAAAGAGGGAGCGCAACCTACAGATACAGTACGTAGCATCCTACAAAAAGCAAAAGTATTCGAACAAGTAAATGCCTGATTCCATTGCCCTATCTTCTATTCCCGAAAAAAAAGCCTCGCGACCTAACTATATTGAACTGGTGAAATATCTGGTAGAACCTTTTTTAGAAAACCCAGATTCTCTCAGTATCGACTGCGAAGAATTAAACCAAAATCAAAAAGTATGGGTCAGGTTAGCATTTGCCGGAAAAGAAAAAGGGCGAGTTTACGGTCGCGGAGGTCGCAATATTAAAGCAATCTCGACTGTTTTGCAAACGGCTGCCATAGCAGCCGGTCAAAGCCTTTATTTAGATATTTACGAAGGGCCCGAACGGGGAGAGAGAAAACGATCGAGCGGCGTTCGTTCTCAACCCCAAAGACAAAAATCTCGCACTCGCAGATCTGCTGTTGGCAAACCTTCTTTAAAGTCTCGATCTTAATTACGAGCAGGGTAAGGAAGGGAGATTTAGTCGAATAATTATTATTTTTGACAGAAAAATTTTAATTAATAATTAATAAATTCTCCCAGTTGCCTTCTGACTTCTGCTATGGCCCTACTCTTTAACTCGATCGAGAGTCGACCAAACTTCTTGGAGTAAAGGATCTAATCCGGTACGAGTAACTGCGGAAATCGAAAAAATAGGATCTGAAGTTAGTTGAGATAATTTAGCTCTAGTTTCTGCTTCTTGTTGTTCGGAAGCAGCATCTAGCTTGTTTAAACCAATAATTTGTACTCTTTGACTCAAGGCGAGATCGTAAGCTTTTAATTCTGCTTGAATAGTTTGATAGTCGGCGATCGGATCTGTAGCGGTAAGATCGATTAAATGCAGCAACAGGCGAGTTCGATCGACGTGTCGTAAAAAATCGTGACCTAAACCTACTCCCGCACTAGCTCCTTCGATCAATCCCGGTATGTCAGCAAATACAGTTCCGTCTCCGGTGGGCTTGCGAACTACTCCTAAATTAGGGATTAAAGTGGTAAAAGGATAATCTGCTATTTTGGGACGAGCCGAAGATAAAGCGGCTATTAAGGTCGATTTTCCCGCGTTAGGAAGCCCGACGATACCGACTTCTGCCAATAGTTTTAATTCTAAACGCAAGCGGCGTTTTTCTCCTTCTAACCCCGGTAAAGCATGTTCTGGGGCGCGATTTCGATTGCTCAAAAAATGCTTGTTACCCAAACCACCCTTACCACCAGCAGCGACGCAAAGGCTGTCTCCAGAAGCGACCAAGTCTCCTAATACTTCCTCAGTATCGAGATCGTAAATAACAGTACCGCAAGGAACTTCTAAACGGCGATCGCTCCCCGACGCGCCAGTACAATTATTCGGGCCGCCCCGTTTGCCATTTTCGGCTTTAAAGTGACGGGCGTATTTAAAATCTAGTAAAGTTTGCAGGCGATCTGCGGCTACTAAAATGACCGAGCCACCTTTGCCCCCATTTCCTCCTGCGGGCCCGCCTGCAGGAACGTATTTTTCCCGACGGAATGCTACTATTCCGTCTCCACCTTTACCTCCTTCTACTTCAATTTCTGCTAAATCTATAAATTGCATACGAGCGAAAAAATTTTTGTGGACAATTTAAATATATTGGGAAACGTCCTCTTGACAATCATCCGCTAAATATGATAAGGCGCGAAAGCGCAAACCGACTAATTGCTCGTAAAGAGGATTGAGTTTGCAAAGCGGGGGAATGTGAACGATTTTGTGACCGAATAGTTTGATATCTCGTTCGAAAGGACATTGAGGAGGAACCATTTTGCAAATGAATTTGGCCACTCTAGGATCTTCAATTTCCATTTTATCGAGCCAATCTTTGACCGGATTCAATAAATTTGGCGGAGTGCGATCGTAATCGTGACCTACTTGTAGGCTATCGGAAGAAACAGATACTGGTTCTTCATCTTCATCGTGTTTGCAGCAGAGGGTAAGTTCTAAAGATTGGAGAATTTCAGTTTCCAAGCCCAGGGAACTTCTGAATTTTTCTAAGATTTCTGCTTCAGAAGCTGAATAAACACCATCAGCAATTGCTACTAACACCCCAGTTCGCAAAAAGTTTTCTGCTGCTTTGGGATCGTCTTTGAAAGCGATCGCTAATTCTTCTGGAGATATGGTCTTTAAAGTATCTAATTTAGTATTTGGATCTAAATCTTCTTTAGTTAGTTGAGCGATAAAATCTTGTTCTTCGCGAGAAAAATCTCCATCAGACCAAGCAATTGTCAATAAACCACGCAACCAAGCCGAAATTTGTTGATTAGTTTCAGAAGATCGAGCGACCGTGTTCATAATAACTTTGATTTTTTGCTATTTATGTAGTGATTACTAATCGATCCTACCTACTTTTAGGCACTGTAGCCTCAATTTATTGATATATTTTTAAATTATTACTTCCGGTTGAGGTAATACTTACTGTAGCTGCTCCAAATACCTCGATCCCGCGATCGCGCAAAATTTTAGCAGCTTCGGCTAGGGTATTTCCAGTCGTACAAATATCGTCAATTAAAATAACTGGCGATCGCGGTGGCTGCTTGTCAAACTCGCCACCAATAACAAAAGCAGATTTGATATTTTCTTGTCTTTGTTGGGGGGTTAAATCGAACATTGCTTGAGTGTATTTTTTTCTTTTTAAACCCCGCGATCGCATCGGATATCCCGTAAACTTACAAAAACCTCGCCCGATCGATTCGGCTTGATTGTAACCTCTTTGTTTTAATTTTTTTGGGTGTATCGGGATCGGCACGACAATCATTTTTTTGGCTCTACTGTAACCGATCGCATCGCACCAAGCGCGACCCAACCACAATCCCATTAATTCCCCTAATTCTGGACAATTTTGGTATTTTACCGCAGCGATCGCTCTTTTGAGTTCTCCACCATAATTTCCCCATGCAAAAACCGCGATATCTTTTCTTTCGTGCCAATATTTACCTTTTAGTTGAGAGCGACTCAGGCGATCGTTGCAAGAATTACAAATTATATCCCGCGCAGCAGTTCGATCGCACAGGGGACAGTTAGATTCTAAAAATAAAGCAATTAAACTTTTTAACATCAAGGATATTGTGAAGAAAATCTTAAAAATAGCAACAAAAATTCTCAGTTCCAGTCTAGGTTAAAAAATTAGCTTGAACAAACAGCGAGAAAATACTAAGGTTAAAAAAAACATAAAAAGATACCGTTATGACTTCGACAAGCAACGAGAAAAAGAAAGGAGATAAGAGTTTAAAGGCAATGAAGAGTTTTGCCGAGCGATATGCTAAAACTACCGGAACTTATTTCTGCCTCGATCCTTCAGTAACTGCAGTAGTAATTGAAGGACTAGCAAAACATAAAGAAGAATTAGGCGCGCCTTTGTGTCCTTGTCGCCACTACGAAGATAAAGAAGCAGAAGTAAAAAATTCCTTCTGGAACTGTCCTTGCGTGCCGATGCGAGAACGTCACGAGTGTCATTGTATGTTATTTATTACCGAGGATAATGAATTTGCTGGGGACAAACAAGAAATACCCCTCGAAGAAATTCAAAAAGTAAGAGAAAATATGGGTAATTAATATTTAGGATAAAAAACAATAATGCCACCGCAACAATTTTGGCAAGGTGTAGAGGAGTTCAATCAGCTAGATTTTTATGCTTGTCACGATACTCTCGAAGCTTTATGGCTCGAGTCTAGCGACCCAGATCGCAAATTTTATCAAGGAGTTTTGCAAATAGCTGTTGGTTGCCATCATTTGCGAAACGATAACTGGCGCGGGGCTGCTATTCTACTCGGAGAAGGAATTAAAAGAATCAGCGAGTATCAACCGATCTACGAAGAGATCGACGTGAGCAAATTGCTCGAAGACAGCAGCGAGTTATTGCAGATCGTCCAACAAACCAAGCCAGAAAAAGTTGTAGAACTTGCCTCGAAGTTAGAACTAGAAAGTAAAGAAAATCGGGGCGGTTGGCCGAAAATATACCGCGTCGCATCATAATGTAAAATGCGATCGAGTAATTGAATAAAATAGAGTAACCACCAGCGATGTGTTATGTCACTATCTAATCGCAGCCCGATTTTCAGATTATTTACTCCATTAGCAGCTCTAGTATTAACGATTGCAGCTCAATTAACAGCAACAGCTCAAAATACCGATCGAGCCGAAATTACTCTTAAAGCTGACATTCAAGAAGCAGATATCGATAAAGGCATACTTACCGCTAGAGGAAACGTTAGAGTATTCTATCCGGCTCGCGACATTCAAGCAACAGCAATTCAAGCACAATACTTCGATCGCGAACGTCGTTTAATTTTAAGCGGCAACGTTATCGTCCTGCAAAAAGGCAACAGTATTCGCGGCGAACATATGATATACCTCGTAGATGAAGGTCGTTTTATTGCTACTCCGACAAGCTCGGGACAGGTAGAATCAACTTATATCATCGAAGATAGCGCACCCGAAGCAGAACCAGTATTGCCGCAAACACCAGAATTTAATAATTGAAAATTCAAACCGATCGAGTGACGTTTTAAATAAAAGCATTTAGAAAAACCTCTGACCCCTGACCCCTCATCTATAGCAAATAAAAACGAAATTGGTATGACAATAACCCTAGACAGCGTTCAAAAAGCTTACGGCCAAAGAATGGTTGTCAAAGAGGTTAATCTGAGAGTCTCTCGAGGCGAAATTGTCGGACTTTTAGGCCCTAACGGAGCGGGAAAAACAACCACCTTTTATATTACTACAGGTCTAGTCAAGCCAAATTCAGGCAAAGTCTGGCTTGGCGATCGCGATATAACTAGTTTACCGATCGATCGGCGCGCTCGTTTGGGTATCGGCTATCTTCCCCAGCAAGCAAGTATTTTTCGCAACCTCACCGTAGCCGAAAATATTCAATTAGTTTTAGAGCAAACCATATCCTCGCCAAAATTAAGAAAAATCAGACAGCAAGAGCTGATCCGAGATTTTCAGCTCGAAAAAGTCGCTCATACCAAAGGATCTCAAGTTTCAGGTGGGGAAAGACGACGCACGGAAATAGCTCGCGCTTTAGCTGTAGGGAAAGACGGCCCCCAATTTTTACTCCTAGACGAACCTTTTGCTGGTATAGATCCGATCGCAGTAGCAGAAATTCAAAAAATTATCGCCTCCTTGCGCGATCGCCACATGGGTATTTTAATTACAGATCATAACGTTCGCGAAACTCTCGAAATTACCGATCGCGCTTATATCATGCGGGATGGGGAGATTTTTGCTAAAGGAAATGCCGCAGAACTTTATCAAAACCCTCGCGTAAAACAATACTATTTAGGGGAAAAGTTTAAAATTTAACTTTCTATGTCTGAGTCTGCCACCACAGGCGATCGCTTTCAAGTCCTAAAAAAGATCGTTCCCACTCTCGATCGCTACATTCTTACGGAATTATTAGTTCCTTTTATTTTTGGCATCGGTCTGTTTACAACTTTATCCTTATCGATCGGAGTTGTTTTCGATTTAGTTCGTCGAGTTACTAATTCTCAATTAACTTTAACTGATGCTTTACAAATGTTGGTGTTGCGAATGCCCGAATTTATCGGTCTTTCCATCCCCATGTCGGTATTGCTAGCCACTTTAATAGTTTACAGTCGTTTGGTTAGCGATAGCGAATCGATCGCTTTACAAGCAAGTGGAATTAGTATTTATCGCCTCTTTTTTCCTGCTTTAATCGCTAGTTTGTTAACGGTTGGGTTGTGTTTTGTTGTTAACGATTTTGTCGCCCCCGAAGCTAATTATCAAGCAACTACGATCCTCGATCGCTCTTTAAATCGAACCAGGCCCGACTACCAACAAAGTAATATAATTTATCCCGAATATCAAAAAACACAAGATCCTTCCGGTAAAAAGCGCAATGTATTGACTTTTTTATTTTACGCTCGACAGTTTGACGGGCAAAATATGAGAAATTTAACTGTTTTCGATCGCTCGCAAAAAAATGTCAGTCAAATTATTACTGGCGAGCGAGCAATTTGGAATCAAGATCTCAATAGTTGGGATTTTTTTAATGGTGTAATTTACACTATCGATCGCGACGGTACTTACAGTCAAGTCGATCGTTTTACAACTAAAACAATCCCCCTGTCTAAAACTCCTTTAAATATAGCTTTACGAGGACGCAGATATACTTTTATGAATATCATTCAAGCTCGTAACTATTTAAAAATATTGCGACTCGGCGGCGATCTTAAAAGCATTCGCAAACTCGAAGTTAACATTCAAGAGAGAATTGCTCTGCCGTTTATTTGCATTATTTTTGCGACTATCGGGACTGCGATCGGGTTGCAACCGCAAAATAATGGTAAAGCAACTAGTTTCGGTATCTGTATTATCTTGATTTTTGGTTATTATTTATTTTCTTTTATCACTAGTTCTATGGGTGTTTGGGGCGTTTTATCCCCTTTTATCGCTGCTTGGTTGCCTAATTTTGTTGGTTTGGCCGCGGGAGCTTTATTAATATTCAAACAGTCTCGTTAACTACTTATACTAATACAATTGTTGAATTCAGAAATTGCATTTTTTTTGACGATAATTGTATTATGAAATAACTTATTTATTTATCTATCTAGCTGAGTCTTGAGAATCGGTATCCGTTTTATTCCTTTACCCTGACTTTGGCAATAATTTTATTGTAAAACTACATACATAATTTTGAGGATCTAAAGCGATCTTCAAATAGTTAATTAGAGATTAATATCAGGTATTAAATTAAGGAAAATTGTTACTTAAACAGAATTTAATCAGTAAAATCGCAAAAAATGCGTAAAAAAAATCTCTTTTTTGAGAATATATAAACGAAGTTTCCATAGTTAGCTAAAGTAATCGATAGCCAAAACAACAAATATGTCAAGAAAAATTACAAAAAAGTTACAAAAATTCGGAAAATAACCGGATTTTCTCGAAAAAATCTCGATCGAAATCAAAAATAGCGAGATTTAAATGCACCAAGACATCCTTGAAGTAAGTAAATTTACCCAAAAAAAATCGAGGAATAAATTCAACAATTAATTCTAGAAATCAGAATGAGATATTTAGCGAAAAAAATTGTATTGTTAGCAATTTAAATTTAACTGCGCTCAAGTAATTAAAGACATATTAAAGATTGCCTTCTTTAATATGTCTTTAACAAATATTAAAACCTATTAAGTTTACCTCGATCGCTATTCGATCTAACTAACA
>CAYWIH010000043.1:0-32337 GCA_964458305.1 uncultured bacterium
CCTAGCAAAATATTCGATCGCCAACTTTGTAGCGCACACCTCTTCGATTATGAAGATAATACCATGTCAAGCCGTCAAGTGCAAGCTTTTCTCTACCAGTAAGATTATTTTGGTGAGGAAAAAAATTACTAATTTAAAGAGTGATGCGATCGGTCGTAAAAAAGATTTTTTTCTTGAAGGGTTTTTGCATCCCGGGATCGGACTTTTTTTTATAAACTTGACGAACGTAGGTTTTTTTGTTTTCGATGATAAATTCGGTATAATCTGCTAGATCGTCAAAACCTAACAAGTTTAACACTATTTCTAATACAAGCCAAATTATTATTCTCAATATTAATTCATCCCATCTAATTATCATTTTCGTTCTCTCCAAATCGAATTAATGAAAAAAATTTATATATTTAACTAGATCTAAGTTTCCTCGTCTCGTTAATTTAAGGTTAAAAAACTAAAAATTAAAATTATTTATTAACTGCTTTAGTATAAGCTATCAATAGTATTTATACCTGTAGTCCATATTGCTTTTAAGGAAATATTATGATGAGGTATTTGATGCTAGTTTGCTAGCAAACAAAAGTAGCGATCGACTAGATTTTTTTCTGCTCGAGTAAAATCACTCTTTTTGTTTTTTAGAATTAAAATTCCAGAAAAGATTAGAGAAAGTTAAGGGAAAATTTAAGTTAAATTAAAACTCGATTTTTTCAAAAACAGCAGCAGAAAGAAAAGTTGAGGGGATAAAATTTTTACCTTTTATTTTTTTTGGTAAATTTATATGTGTTTAAAAAAAGAGAAAAAATCAAAAAAAAAGCGATCGCATTTAAGAAAACAAATTAGCTAAATTAAAGTCGCTGTGCGATAAAAATAGCAATTATAGCACCAATAATTGCAGTAATTATGCCAGGAATGCTGAGAGAAGCGGCTGTCAGGGATAAATTTCCGGTAGTCAGAAAAAGAACTAAAGTACCGCCGATAAAAGCACCAACAATTCCAAAAATAAGAGTATTGAGAATTCCTCCACCTTGACGGCCGGGATAAATAGCTTTAGCGATCGCACCAGCAACTAAACCTAAAACAATCCAAGCGATAATGTTTATCATTTCGATCCGTATATAAATAAGTTTCTAGACAACAAAATGGTAGCGTTTTCATGTCTAGTCTTCTTCTATCCCAAGAAATAGGTAAGGAGGTTTATTATTTCGATCGTATTTTATTAAATTTTAACTAGTGAATTATAGATCTAACTATGTACTTAAAGCAGTTAATAATACAGATATATCGAGACGATCGTTATAAAGGTGAGGAGAAATGCGGATCGCATTACCTCGAACGGAGACAAAAATATTGCGATCTTTTAAAGCTATTTGAATGTCTTTAATATCTCGATCGCGATCGATTCGCAAACCGAATAAATGGGAACTGCGCCATTGTTTTGCTTCGATCCAATAACCTCGATCGACAGCTTCGGTAGAGATTGGTTCGATAAGTCGATCGCAATATGCTTGAATCTTCTCTGGTTGCCATTCTAAGAGGTGTTCTAAAGCTGCGATGAGCATTGGTAAGAGGATTTGATTGCTGCGCTGTCCTACGTCGTAGCGAATTGCTTTGGGCTGATATTGGCTTTGATAGTTGACCAAATTGCTAAAATCTTCGCTCCCCAATCTTCCCAACCAAGTTTCTTCGAGGGGTTGACCGCCATCAAAACGTGAGTTAAAATAACCAAGACTGATAGAATAGGGGCCTAGTAGCCATTTGTAAGCACCGCAAATTAAAGCATCTGGTCGGATTAAATCCAGATCGAAAGGTAACGCACCTACCGATTGAGTTCCATCTATTACTAAAGCCGCACCTACTTCTTTTACTTTACGACTAATTTCAACTAAATCGAATTTAGTGCCGTCAGTCCAATGGACGTGGGGTAAAGCAACTAAAAGGGTATCTCGATCGATCGCTTCAATTATACTATTATTCCAGTTTTGAGATCGATTTACAAGAGATTGAGAGGGTGTTATCTTTCTGAGGATCGCTCCTTTTTCTTGGAGACGAGACCAAGCATAGACATTGCTGGGAAATTGTTCGTCAGCGATGACAATATTTTGTCCGGGGGTAACTTTTAAATTTTGAGCGACGATCGCAATGCCGTAAGATACTGAGGGTAGGATAGCAATTCTTTGGGGATCTTTGGCATTAATTAAATTAGCAAACAGAAATCGAACTCGATCGCTATCGGTAAAAAAGTCTTTTGGTTGAATATTAGTAGGGTTGCATTTGCGTTTTATTCCTGTAATTCCAGCAGCTTCTACTTGTTTTGATAGGGGCGACATATAGGCACAATTAATACCAATTGTCTTTTTATTTGCTACAGATGGGGGGTCAGGGGTCAGGGGGCAGGGGTCAGAGGTCAAATGCTTAGATAATTGTTTATAATTTTATTTTTTTATACCATATAAAAGCTCAAAAATGAAAGTTATTAATAAATATTTTAGCTGCTAATGAATATGAAAATTCGCAACGCGATCGGATCGGATCTTAAAGCAATTATAGCTATTTATAATGCTAGTATTCCCAGTAAAATAGTTACGGCGGATACCGAACCGGTTACTGTCGAAAGTCGATCGAGCTGGTTCGATCGTCACGATCCTAAGACTCGTCCTATTTGGGTAGTAGAAATAAATAATAATCTTGCTGGCTGGCTGAGTTTCCAAGATTTTTACGGTCGTCCGGCTTATCGGCAAACGGCAGAATTAAGTATATATATTGCTCCAGATTATCATCGTCGAGGCTTGGGAAATATGCTTTTAAAAAAGGCGATCGATACTTGTCCAGATTTGGAGATTAATACTTTATTGGCTTTTATTTTTAATAGTAATCAAGCTAGTTTAAATTTATTTTTAAAATATCAGTTTAAAGAATGGGGATATTTGCCAAAAGTAGCGACAATTGCAAGAGAAGATCGGGATTTAATTATTTTGGGCAGAAAAATAACGATCTAATAAAATATTTCCGGCTTCATCTAAATCTTTGCCGAAGGTAATAATACCTTCTTCGTGACCGCTCATGATAATAATTTTTAGTTCTTTAACGGCATCTTTTTGAGATAAATTAATAATTTCTCTCGCCATTTCTGGAGTGCCATAGGCGCAGTTTTTATTAGTAGTAGGAAGGCGATCGAGCAGATTTTCCCAGAGCGGAAGATTGTGAACGTGAATCACCGCATTAACTTCAAGATTGGCAGTATATAAAGCAGCGTGAGTTAAAGATTCTGAAGAAGCTCGAATCGCACCGATACAATTAACATAATTTTCTTGCCAATCGAAATCCGTTACTTTAGTATAATGCTGTGGGGTTAAATGGGCAATAGAGCCGGTTTTAGTTCCAGAAATAATAAAACAATTGGCATTGTCCTTACGAATACTGAGATTGCCAAAACCAATGCCATCATCGTAAACCCCAATTAAACCCAATCGATACAAGCGATCGCGCCAATAATTTAATTGGATAATGTTATCGGCAGAAATTATATCGCGATCGATCCAATTGCAGCGATATTTAATGTAACCTTCATCGCGATTTTGCATAATTTTAATAACAACTACTAAAATATTGACGATATAATTGGCAACTAGGTCGAGCGAGATTATTATGTAATTTTATCAGTCCGAGGGCTTGTAATTTAAAACTGGCGATTAAATCTAATTCGATCGGTTGGGGGCTTTTAATAACTCGAGCAAAAGTCGATTCTAATTGAGGAGTGTTTTTTAAACTGAGTAATTGTTGTTGTAGGTGTTCGCGATAAACTACATTAAAAGAGATCTCGGTGGAGAGAAGGGTTTCTAAACTGAAATTGTGGCTTTTGAGGTAGTAAAGTGCCAAACGAATTAAATAAGGCATTCCTCCAACCCAAGAAGTGAGCTGTTTTACTTGTTCGATCGACCAATCTAGTTCGTGTCGACGGGCTAATTCTAAAACTCTGGTTTCGTTAAATTGATGGAGTTCGATCGGCACTCCAACATTAAAAGGAGAACTATTAACGCTCAAAGGAATGTAAACTTCTGTAGAGTGGGCGATTACCAAGCGTAATTTTTTCCAAATTGGCTGATTTTTTGCTAGTTCGTGCCAAGAGCGCAACAAGCCGAAAAATTCTTCTGCTAAGTCGGGATAAAGAAAAATTGAATCTATTTCATCCAATCCTAAAATTAGAGGTTGGTGAGTTTGGGGGAGTAAATATTGTTCGAAATATATTTTACTGCTTACTTTACTGCCAAACAAACCGTTCCAATAAGAACCCAAGCGATCGCTTACTTGCATTTCTAGAGAGACGTTAGCACAAAACCAGCGTAAAAATCGATCTAGATTTTGAAAACTTTGGCGATCGGCTAATTTGAAACTCAGAAATACGCTGCGACAGTTTTGGTTTGCTGCATAATCGAGTATCCTCATGATTAAAGAGGTTTTTCCCATTCTTCTAGGGGCTTTGATGCGAATGAGCGATCCTGGTTGTAAAATAGTTTGGTAGCAGATTTGCTCTAGGGATTCTTGGCTTTCGTCCCATTCAAACATCGATCTTTCGAGATAAAATTTAGAATCGAGGGGAACTTGTCCTTCGGGCCATTCTAAATCTCTGCCAAAATCGATTAAAGATGTCAAGGGAGATCGCTCTTCTAAGTCTAAATTTGGCTTAAAATAATCATCTGGCTCTAAAGTTAGATCGAAGGCATTAAAGCAGCGTTTTAAAGTTTGTTTGTCGACTTTAACTTCGCATTTTATCACTTTCATCAAAGTATCTACAGCCAATCCGGTTCGATCGCTCAAATCTTCTAAAGTGTAGCGTTTACCTTCGTTAGTTGCTAATTCTAATTGAGACTTTGCTGTTTGAAATTTTTGTATCCCCGAGTTTGTTAAAATTACGCCCCGATTGCGAGTATTTTTTTGTTGTGTCATTTTTACTTTATCGCGGTCAAGAGTTGTTCGCTCAAAGGTAACGATCGAATCTTGTTTTACCTCTTATTTATCTCATTCTTAGTATCCAAGAATACCCTTATGTTATTCTAGATTATTGCGAGAAGATCGATCTTAAAAAAAATCTCTTCCATCCGGGATAGAACGCCGATCGCTGTTAATCTTCCCAGATTTTATGGGGAGTGGAAGCTAAATTTTGATGGTAAATGCGATCGATACTTTCTTCTTCAATCCTAAAAGAATCGCTGAGGGTCATAAATACGATTTTAGATCGATTCAAACCAATTATCATATTTTCGAGAGCGTTGGCTGTTTTTTTAGAAGTATCGTGCATTAAAACTATATCTTTTCCTCTCGATTTTATGACGCTACTAATTAAGGAATTACTAGTAGTAGAAGAACGCCAATCGTTAGTATCGATCGTCCATAAAGCTGTATTTAAACCGAAACTGCGCGCTGCTTTAATCGTATTGCTATCTTGCTCGCCATAAGGAGCGCGAAACCAACGGGTATTATATTTAATTCCCAAACATTTTTCGATCGCTTTTTGGGTGCTATCGATCTGCCATTTTTGATAGTCGATACTTTTTCCGGGAAGGTAAGCATGATCGTAAGTATGATTGGCAATTTCGTGTCCTTCGTTATAAATTCTTTTTAAAGTCTCGCAGCCGTATTTTATTTTCAATCCATTGACAAAAAAGGTTGCTTTAGCTCCATATTGTTTGAGGATATTTAAAATTAGATTGGTGTTGGGAGAAGGCCCGTCATCGAAGGTTAAGGCTACGGCTCGATCGGGCATTTTGGCTACTTGCTTTCTGCTATCTTTATAGGTTATATCGATATTTGTTTTTGCTGCTTTTTCTGCAATGTCGATCTTTTTACTTAAGTCGATCGTCGCTTGATATTGTTTTTTAGTTAACTTTTTTTGTTTGGATAAATTGGTAGTTTTTAATTTTTTTGCGATCTTTTCTTGTTGCCATTTTTGGTTAATAAGTTCTTTTTCTTGAATTTTATTGTTTGTTAAATAACCTAGAGAATTAAATACTAACAGCCAAACAGATCCGCCCACTATTAAAGACTTATAGCAGTCAAATAGTTGCTGACATATTAGCAAAATTATCTTTGTTTCGTTCTTTTTTTGATAGCTAGTCACGATATTTTCTCCTCGATTCTTTATAAATCTTCGGTAAGATAATTTAGTATTTCAAATAACTTAATTCAAAAAATATCAATTTAAAAAAATATATACTCGCAGTTCTCTTAGTATTTATATTTTCTTAATAATGCTAGTTAGTAAATCAGTAGTAATACTTAATTTTAAATAAAAGAGCAGGTTATTTATTGTTTATTATTTTTTTAAAATAAATGTGTTGTTAAACAGCTAACTTAAAATAATAATAAATACCTAAAAAAAGTCTAGGAAAATACATTTTAAAAAGCATAAAAAAAGATTGTATATAGTTAGTAAATCAAAAAAATAATTAATTTAACTTCCGATCGAAGACAGTAAAAATTTTAAGAAGATAAAAGAGTTTGAGGATCGACAGAAGAAATCGAACCGCGATCGATAGTCCAACAGCGATCGGCAATCGGCAATAAATCGCTAGCATCGTGAGTAACCACCAAAAGAGTCCAATCGGACTTCAAAGTAACCAACAAATCGCTTAACTGACGGCGCATCGACCAATCTAAGCCAGCAGTAGGCTCGTCTAACATCAAGAGATTCGGTTGGCGGATTAACTGTACAGCTAGAGCCAAACGACGCTGCTGGCCGCCAGAGAGAGCAAAAGGAGAAGCCATCAAAGATAAATCTGTTAATCCTACGTCTTCAAGAGTTTCCTTAGCTTTGGCTCGAGCTGAAATCGATTTAGAATTAGAACGATCGCGAAAACTTTGGCGATCGCGGCCGAAAAGCAATTCTTCTAAAATAGTGCTACCGCAAAAATGACGTTCGGGAAATTGAAAAACCAAACCGCAGTATTGTTGTAGCTCCCCAGGAGAAAGATCTTTAGTTCCCCATTGAATCTTGCCACTGGTCTTGTTAGCCAATCCTGCTAAAATTTCGAGAAGGGTACTTTTACCGGAACCAGAAGGGCCGACAATCAGTCCTAATTCTTGCGGAGCTAATTCTAAATTAATCTCTTTCAAAATGGGGGTGGGAACTGCAGCCGGATGATAAGTTAAATTTTCTAGACGAAAGATCATTATTTACTCAAACAAGAAAACTATTTTACTTTTTAGATTATATTGTTGCGGAGATTAACTAAAAAATGCCTCAATTAAAAGCGATCGAAAAAATCACTCTCAGCATACCCCTGGCGATCGCCTTGGTTTTCGGGATACAACAGAGCGAGACTTTAGCCGGAGATCCTTTCCGTACTAAAAACGTCCGTCCGATCGGAGATAAAACTGAAGTAGCCTTTGACAAGCTGTTTCGACAAGGTAATTATAAAGGAGCCAAACAAGATCTGCTTCGAGCCACATCGATCGAAGCAAACGAACCTCTAGCCCACGCTTTAAGAGCAGCAATAGCTTATACCGAAGAAGATTGGGAAACCCTCAGAGTTTACGCCCAAAAAACCATAACCAGCGCACAAACTCTAGGATCTCAAGATGCAATGCGAGGTCATCTTTACTTGGGAGTGGGCCACTTTTTAGACGGGGCTTATCAATTTCACAAACAAGGAGCAGTAGCGGCTTTAGCTAAATTACAACAGGTTTTATACCATTTCGATCGCGCTGAAAATTTGGATGCTAAAGATCCAGAATTAAATTTACTTAAAGGGTATATGGAGTTAATGTTAGCCGTAAATCTCCCCTTTTCTAGTCCCGAAGAGGCGATCGATCGCTTTGCCGATCGTGCTGCTCCCAATTTTCTAGTTACTCGCGGTATTGCTTTGGCTTATCGAGATTTGCATCAATTCGATAATGCTTTAGAGTTTGCCGAAAAATCTTTACAAGCTACTCCGCAAAATCCCGAATTAATTTATCTCAAAGGACAAATTTTAAGAGCCAAAGGGATTAAAAATAACGATCTGGCTCTACTTCAAGAAGCTTTAGGCTATTTCGATCGGGCCTTGGCAAAATCTCACCAATTACCCGATACTATTCTCGAACCAATTCAAAGGGAACATCGCAATACGATCGAACAACTCGAGCGAGCGCAATTAAAATAGCTAACGCACCGGTACGAAACCCGCTTGTCGGATCAATTCTTGTCCTCGTTGGCTCAGCAAAAGGTTAACGTAAGCATTACCCGCTTTGGTGTGTATGTCGGCGTTTTTCTCGATCGTGACGTATAAATAGCGAGTTAAGGGATAAGTGGCATCTTGGAAGGCTTCAAGATTGATACGCTCTTTCGGGTTATTCGTACAATTGTACTGACTGTAAGGCCAGATGAAGTCATCGGAGTCGCCGCGAGCCAAACCGAGGGGTTTAGTTTGGCACTGGCCGATAATTTCGGGAGCGGAAGCATAAAAAATTGCACCGTAATTTCTGGCCACTAATTGGATCGCTTCTTCAGTGTTGGATTTAATTCTGATGTTGTTGCCAAATTCGTTGCCGTCGAGGATATTATTCTGGAAAAATGATGCCGTACCGCTTGCTCCAGGCGATTTGGAATAAGGTAAGATTGCCAGATCGGGCCCGCCAACTTCTCGCCAATTAGTAATTTTACCGCTGTAAATATCCCTAAGTTGACTGACATTTAAACTGTTGATGCCTAAATTTGGGTTGACGGTAAATACGATACCATCGATGGCGACGGGAATTTGTGCGATCGAGAGATTTTTTTCTTTCGCTTGCTGTATTTCTTCGCTGCTGAGACGACGGGAAGACAGGGCGATGGTTAATTGATGTTTTAAAATCATCTCTATGGCGGTGCTAGAGTTGGCCCCGAGAATGGGATGCTTGACGTAGCGCAGTCTAAATTGAGGCCAAGCAGCATTTATTTCTGGTTCTGTTTTAGCGCGAATTGTTTCCCAAATGTTGCTCCCACCATAATTAAACGTCCCGATCGGCACTTCATCCACCTCTTCAAAGCGATGGTATGGTTTATCTATTTGAGGTAGGGTGTTGTTTTGAGGCAATTTGTCGATTTGTCTGCGATCGAACAGGGATGCGTTGAAATTTGTATTGTTGGAGCTGGTCTCAAAACGAGTATTTCTACTTATAAAAATTCGGTACTGTATGAATTCAAATATTAACAGTCCGGCGACGATCGTCAAACAAGCCAGGGAAGTATGTTTGAGAATGCTCCAATTAAATGCAACTTTTTTTTGCTGTTTTTCGGTTTCTTTTTTTTCAGCCAGCTCTGTTTTTTCTTCGAGATATTTTGTCAGAACGAGATTGTTGGGATCGTTGTTAGTTTTATTAGTTATTATTGCTGCTTTTTCTTCATCTCGATCTACTTTTTGTGAAGGCAGATATTCAATATTAGAGTAAGGTTGTTTGAGGAGATTCGTCCAACTTAAAGATGGTACGGCAGGATTTTGAAAAACTACTGGCAGCCAGCTAGCGCAAGGAAATTCTGTTTCTAAACCTTGGAGTCTTTCTCTGCTGGCTCGCACTGCTAAATGTAACGGCTCTCCTTTGGCAAAAACTGGCAGAAAGTAAGTTAAAAATTGATGGGCTACTCGATCGGGTACTGGTTCGCGCATCACCACCATTTGTGCTAAATTGAGCTTTTCTAATTCTACCGCCAATCCCAAACCATCGCAGGAGTTAAAAATAGCTAGTTTCAATCCTTTTGCGATCGCTTTTTTTAAGGATGATTTAATCTCTTCAATAGTCAGACTGTCTTTATTATTAATATGAATTCTTCCGGTTTGTTCTTCTGTTTTACTGTGACCGGCAAAAAATAATATATCCCAAGATTGTTCCCAAAGTCGATCGTTGAGTTGTTTTGGTTTTGGTTCTTCTAAAAATGTTATTTCTGCATTTGGCAATTCGGCTAAAAGTGCCTTTTTGTCTTGGTTAACATCAATTTCAGCACTGTTACCTAAAATAGCTAATATTTTTATTTTTTCTTTTTGTTCTCGATTTTTCGGCTCATTTTTTTCTGGTACAAAGCTGACTTTTGCCGGTTGATACTCTAAAGAACTTACGGCTATTTCCGCTCGCGAATAAGGCTCTAAAATATCCCATAAATGCCAAGGAAGTCCTTTAAGAATTGTCGAGTCGCTACTAATTAAAAATCTAATTTCCGACTCGGGATTTAGCTGTTCTCGCAAACGGCGATCGATCCTTCTAAATCCGCTCGAATCTAACCATTTATTTAATTTTATTCTTAAGAGATCTGCTGCTTGGTAGCATTGCATTTTTTGCTTGAGAAGGTAACTTCCTGTTACCGAGTCGATCGGGTTTATTTTGCCTTCTTGTTTGCGAGCAAAAGAAGAGTCAAATCTATTTTTTAATCTAAAAGTATATTCTAATTTGCGATAGATAGATTGCCATTTTTTATATTGTAGAATTAGATCGATCGCGGGGGGTAAATCTCCGGTAATTTCGGTTTCGGGATATTTTCCTTCTTGCCCTATTTCTACACTTACCCAAAAACCCGTATCTAGTTCTCCTTTGAGTTTGAGAACTACTAATTGTTTCATTTTTTTTATTATCTCCTCGATCGGTTTTTACTTCGGTTTTTAGTTAATTATTCGCTTTATATTTACTGTTTACTAAATTAAGCTTTATTTTATTATACGTAATTTTACTTAAAAAAAAATTTTGAATTGTTAAAGCATGAGATTAACTGAGATTAATATCTATCTTTAGTCAGAGAGTAAAAAGAGCAAAATCCTACCCCGATCGAGATAGGATTTATTACTAGATAAAGAGTAAAATTATTTTGGATCGCTTGTCAACTCAAGTTAGCAGATTCGGTTGCCATCTTGCTTAAAATACTTTGAGAACCGCGAGCGCGATTGCTTTCGATCGGTTGTCTTTGAACGTACTGGCCGTTAGATTGTAATTCCCAAGCTTGTCGATTATCAGATAACATAACCCCGAGAATTTCTTCGAGATCTTTAACAATATCTAAATCTTCTACGGGAGTAACGGCTTCAACCCGACGAGAGAGGTTGCGAGTCATCCAGTCAGCACTACCGATATAAATCTCTTCGCGGCCGCCATTGTGGAAATAAAAAATGCGAGAATGTTCCAAGAAACGACCGATAATACTAATTACGCGAATATTGTCGCTCACTCCGGCTATTCCCGGACGCAAACAGCAGATTCCGCGCACGATCAAGTCGATTTTCACTCCAGCAATAGAAGCTTGATAGAGAGTGGCAATAATATCGGGATCTACCAAAGAATTCATTTTAGCAACGATTCGACCGCTACCGCCGTTTTCAACTTGTTCGATTTCTCGCAGAATCATCGCTTTCATGCGATCGCGCAAATTAAAAGGAGCAACCAGCAGTTTGCGATAAGATTTTTGTCGGGAGAAACCGGTCAAAAAATTAAACAAATCCGTCAGATCCGCACCTAATTCTTCGCGACAACTTAACAATCCCAGATCTGTATAAAATTTAGCTGTTTTGGGGTTGTAATTACCAGTACCGATATGAACGTAGCGACGAATGCGTTTTTCTTCTTGACGGACGGCTAAAAATATTTTAGTGTGAGTTTTCAAACCCACTAAACCATAAACGACGTGAACTCCAGCTTTTTCTAACTTTCTGGCCCAAAGAATATTATTTTCTTCATCAAAACGGGCTTTTAGTTCGACTAAAACCACGACTTGCTTGTCATTTTCCGCAGCATCGATCAAAGCTTTGACGATCGGCGAATCTCCCGAAGTACGATAAAGAGTCATTTTAATCGCTAAGACGCTCCGATCGTGGGCTGCTTGAGTGATAAACTCTTCTACGGTTGCTTCGAAAGAATGATAGGGGTGATGGAGCAATAAATCCGATTCGCGAATTAAAGCAAACATATCCACTCCCGAATCTTTGTGGCTAGTAGATGCCAAACTACTTTCCCTAAATCCTTGCAAACGAGGTGGAACTACCGGATTCCAAACTGGGTCTTTATGCTTGGGAAGGGGTAAGGCCATAAAAGACATTAAATCTGCCAACCCTAATAAACCACTTACCTCATAAACATCATTTTCTTGCAAACACAATTCGCGAATTAAAACCGATCGCACGTTTTCTGGAGTAGAACTATGTATTTCCAAGCGTACCGCAGATCCCCCAACCCTACGTTTGCGAAGTTCTTGCTCGATCGCCATCATTAAATCGTCTGCTTCGTATTCTTCTACTTCTAGATCGGCATTTCTGGTGACTCGAAAAGGATGGCATTCTTGAATATTCATCCCCGGAAAGAGGGTTTCTAAATTATGAGCGATGACTTGTTCTAGGGGTACTCCCGTCCAAAAGGAGATTTTTTTACCTTGTCGCTGTCGTAAATTTTCTGGTAAAGCGATGAAGCGGGGTAAAACTTTAGGGACTTTAATGCGCGCAAATAATTCGTTATCGCGATCGGGATCTTTTACTACTACTGCTAAATTAAGGCTGAGGTTAGAAATGAAGGGAAAGGGGTGGGATAAGTCTACTGCTAAGGGGGTTAAAACTGGAAAAATTTGTTCTTCAAAGAGGTTTTCTAGATAAGTTCTTTGTTCTTGATTGAGATCGACATAATTCAGTAAATGAATGCCTTCTGCGGCTAATTTTTTTCTTAAAGTAGACTGAAAATAGCGATCTTGTTTGGTTATCATCGGACGCAATCGCTCGGCGATCGCTTCTAATTGTTCTCGTGGGGTAAGTCCGTCTGGTGTTGTTAAACTTACTTTTGCTTCGACTTGTTGTTTTAGCCCCGCAACCCGCACCATAAAGAATTCATCTAAATTAGAGCTAAATATTGACATGAATTTGAGGCGTTCTAATAGAGGTGTCCGAGAATCGATTGCTTCGGATAAGACTCTATCGTTAAATTCCAACCAACTCAACTCTCTATTCAAGTAGTATTTGGGATCTTTGAGGTCTATCTCTGTTATTGGTGTTTCTGATGTATGCATGATTACCACTTTTAAATATTTTGCATTTTTATCAACCCATCTTCCTAGCCAAATCTTAACAAGTACTTATATTTTATTTACTCATATTGTTAAGATTTTGAAAAAGTTTTTGTTTTTTTTGTCACAGCAAAACGCTCGAAAATCAGTGATGCTAACTTTTGCTTTAGTTGGTTTTTTCTAAATGCCTCGATTTGAGATAATCGCAATTATAATAATTATTTTTTATTTATAATAGTTCGCTCGATCGCATTCGGGGCGATTTCGATCGTCTCACTTTTGCCGATCTTCTCCCTCTTGGGAAAGTTATACGATTTGTCTAATTTTAAAATACTTTTAGGTAATTATATAGTTTTAAATTTTTTTTGAAGTCGAGAATTTTTTGAGTAATTCTCAAAAGCAACAAGAAAATTATATTAGGTTCGCGAAATTTACTTATCGATCGCCCGAGACTGGGAAAGTGGAAGATGGACAGATTTAAGAACAATATTAATCGTTAATATCGTCAAGTTTGTCTAATACATATAGGGAAATTTCTCCCCCTCATACCAATTCTGAAAAATCACGCTACAGATAAAATCAACTATACTTTAAGAGTCTTTAGTTATTATCGTAACTGACTTCTGACTTCACTAAGTGTAGCAATATTAAACAGAAACGGTATCACCTACTGTTTATCAGAGCTTGATATTGTAAGTTTTTTCACAAGTAAATCAGAGATTTAATCGGAAAAAAATTGCTTCGAATGCAAAAGCCGACGATAAATACCGATATAATTTATCTATTTTTAAGAGTCGATCTTATAGCAATTAAAGTAAAGGTTAGCACATTTAAAATTCGCAAAAGGGTTAAATATTCAGGATGAGCTGCGCTCTGTTACCTCCACTTACTGCTACGGGTAACTTCTTCCTTCTGCTATAATTTTCTTTTCAGTCGGAGTTAATCTCAGCAAGATTTATTGAAACTACTTCGATCGCATTATTCAAAGTATTGATATTTAATTTAATTAACTCCTCTAAAAAACCTCATTTTCTCTACCTTTCCACCATTCACCTAACTTCATTAATTCTGCTTGCAACTCTTCTAATTCTAAAAGATATTCTTGTTGGGAAAGAGTATCTTTGCGCTCTTGTAATTTTTTCAAGCGTAACTGTAAAAGCAACCAAGGCTTAGAAATTCCGTTATTATCTTCGATATATTTGGCTAAATCTTTGCTATCCATAATTATTAACTAATTCGATTGGTTCACAATATATTTTATTAAATTCAGAGCTGATTCGGCATCTTTAGCAATCAAAACATTATTCGGAGCTAAACTAGTAAAAAAATTTTCAGCTTGCGAACTCGCCATTAATAAGATTACTTTTTTGCCGCCTTTTAATGATAAAGCAATTTCTGAAGCTGTACCCAAACCGATGCCGCAGGCGACGATCGCTCGAGCCGAAAGTACGATAATATTATTGCGGGCATTGCCGAGGTCGGTAACTATGGGAATATCTACAGCCTCGGAAATATTTTGAGGGTCTTTACCAGGTAAAATACCAATTGTCAAGCCCCCGAAAGATTTAGCCCCGCGACTGGCAGCATCCATAACGCCAACATTGCGACCACCAGTCAATAAGATCCAACCTTGTTGGGCGACGAGTCGGCCTAAATTATAAGCATTATCGAGATCTCGATCGGTAGCATTTTCCCCAGGGCCGATCGCGGCGATAATAACTTTCATTATTTAAACAGCTTTTCGGGGTCGAGTAAAAGTAAAGAAGAGTTATCTTCGAGTTGGATCGCACTGGAGCTGAGAAATCGAATATTACCTTTATTACTGTAAGCTTGGGGCAGAGAAACGAAACCAGAAAGAGGTACGCGACGCAGAGATGGGGGAGAGTCGATCGGCAACCCGATTATATCTTTAGCTTTGTTTTCCACTACCAGTAAAAAACGTTGCTGGTTAAGATCGGATTTTGTTTTGGGAAAAAGATTTTGAAAAATGCGATCGATATCTAAGACTAATAATTCTTGACCTTGGTATTGAGTCAGACTGACTCCGATTTTGTTAGGATCTCCGTAAACTTGAGTTAAAGGAGTTACTTTTTGAACCGAGTTTATAGGTAAAGCGAAATACTCTCCGAGCAAACGAAAAGAAATAATTTGTTTGGTGCTTTCTTTTTCGATCGCAGCGAAACGACGAGAACGAACGGAAGAATATAAAGCCATTTATCCATAGAGTTTAGTTAAATTTTAACTAACTAAGTAAAAAGTCGTAAAGTTAAGATAAATTATTTTTATCTTTATCGTTCGATCGCCTGTGCGATAGTTTTAATTAATTCAGCTTCTCGAAAAGGTTTAGAAAAATAGTCGTAAGCACCGAGATTCATTGCTAATTGACGGTGTTTTTCGCCACTGCGAGAAGTGAGCATGATGACGGGAATATTATTGTGAATTGAGTCGGATTTAATTTTAGCTAAAAAAGCATAACCATCTAGAACGGGCATTTCGATATCGCAAACGATCGCATTAACGATCGAACCCGATAATATTTTATCGATCGCATCCTGACCGTCTTTAGCTTCTTCAACGCGATAGCCAGCTTTTTCTAAAACCATAGTTACGAAGCGACGAACGTTAATCGAATCGTCTACCACCATAACAGTAGGATTGGCTGATAACTGGTGAGCTAAAGACAGTTGAGAATTGTCAGATCTTTGGCGATCGCGATTTAGTTTGCTACCGAAAGATTTAGAATTGCTGCGAGTATCGTCGATCCAGCGCAGTAGGGCGATCGCGTCGATCGAAGGAACTACCGAACCGTCTCCTAAAATAGCGCAACCGGTGAAGCCCGGGGGCATTTTCAAATTACCTTCTACTTGACGGATGGTAACTTCTTGTTCTTCCCAATAGCGATCGAATTGAATTGCAACTAGATCGTCGCCTCGAGCTACCATTAAAACGATCCGGCGATCGATGTTGGGAATTGCTTCGCGCAGGTTTATCGTGGTAGATTGGCGATATTGCAACCATTGAGAGAGGCGAATGAGGGGAATAATTTCTCCTTCCCATTTAATAATTTCTTTTCCTGCGGTGTCGGCGAGCATTTCTGGTTCGAGTACTACCATTTCTTCGACTGCATTGCTGGGAAAAGCCATTAACATCCCATCGCTTTCGACTAAAAGTACCCGCACCACCGACAGACTGAAGGGAACGACGATCGTGAAGGTAGTGCCTTTACCCGCTGCGGTATCGACATAAATTTCCCCTTCTATTGCCCTAATATTAGTTCTCACAACATCCATACCCACGCCGCGCCCAGAAATATCGGTCACTTTGGCTGCAGTACTGAAACCAGGTTCAAAAATCAATTCTAATAGTTCTTTATCCCCAGCGGCATCTAAATCTGCGGCATCGATACCCATTTTTAAAGCTTTGGCACGAATTTTATTTAAATCGATCCCGCCACCATCGTCGGCGATCGTAATTACAGTTTGATTGCTGCGATAGGCTGCGGCGATTTGAATCGTACCTATTTCTGGTTTATTATTAGCTGCTCTAGTCTGCGGATCTTCAATACCGTGGTCGAAAGCATTGCGAAACAAGTGTAACAGAGGTTCTTTGAGATTTTCGAGAATTCCACGCTCGATTGCCGTCGATTCGCCAGTAACTTTGAGTTGAACTTGTTTGTCGTATTCGCGGGACATTTGTCGCAAAGCTCGAGGAAAGTGAGCCAAAAGATCGCTAAACGGACGCATGCGCAGATCTGAGATTCTTTTACGCATTAGTTTGGAACTGCGTTTGAGATCGCGACTAACTCGAGCGGTATCGTCGAGACTCAATTCGATATCTCCGGTGACTTCTTGCAGTTGCACCACCGTATCCATTACTTCGCGAGAAAGTACGTGTAAATCGCTGTAGCGATCCATTTCTAATAAGTCGAAGCGATCGCTGTATTCTGCGATTTTTTTACTGCTTTTAAAAGATGAAGCGAGGGCTGAAGTTGTTTGTTTTGAGGAGCTGGCAACTTCTGTAGCGACTTTATCGTAAGCCCCGCGTAAGAGAAAATTGGACTGTTCTAGATTTTCTACCCTTTTTCTGAGCAGGTTAACGAAGTTCCGCAAGCGTTTTATTTGTAAGTTCAAACCGTTGTGAGCGATTGTAATTTCGCCGAAGAGATCCCCTAAATCATCGAGTTGTTCGACAGAAACGCGAATGGTTTGTTGTTCTTGAGGTAGAGAAACTCGATTGAGATCGATCGGATCTTTAACTACGGGTTGGCTGGTGCTACTATTTTCTGCGATCGGTAAGATAGTAGTCGGTTCGGATATGGCTTCTTCAATCGTATCGGGTGCTTCAGAATCGAAAGATTGCAGCGAAGAAAGTAGTTCTTGTCCTTGTTGGGCTAAATCTGCCGCGATCCAGTTAGTATCTTCGATCTCTTCTAAATTTAAGTTTAAATTATCTAAATCGATTGTATCTAGTTCTGATTCTGCGATCGTGTTTTCCGATCTTGTTGCTGAGAGATCGATCGCCGTGGGAATTTCTTCTATTTGGTTTATATAGACCATTGCTTGGGCGCGCCGCCATTCTTTCATTGCCACCAGAGCGATTTCTTCGGTGCGATCGGGGTTGTTTCTTAAGTTTTCGACTACCGAGTCGCAAAGTTGGGTAAAAGCTGGCATTTCGAGCATTTCTCCGAGACCGCCAAATTCTTGAGCGGCGATGGTAAACTCTTCGGCCAAACAGGGTCGATCGGGGTGTTCTAAAACTGCTTGGAGACGCTGCAAACAGCCTTCTACTTCAGATTCGAACAGGATAACTTTCATGTCTTGTCCTGCTTCTTCTGAGAGCATTTCCACGCTATCTTCAACTTGCGGATCTCCGAGGCGATCGTAGAGCAGATCGAAAATTGGATTTACTTCGGTCTCGAGCCATTCTGGTGGAATGGTTTGTTGTTTAGAATAGATATTAGTAATTTGACGCAGGCGATCGACTGCTGCGAGTAAATACGTTTCTAATTCTTCATCAAGTACTGCTTCTTTTTTGACTTGAATTACTTTTAAAAAGTCTTCGCTGCGGTGGGCCAGATCTGAGAGGAGTTGATAGCCCATCATACCCGCACCCCCTTTAATTGAATGAGCAGCTCGTAAAATTGCGTCGATTGAGGAGCGATCGATATTTCCGGTTGCCAAACCGAGTAATTTCAGCTCCATTTCGTCTAAATATTCGCGAGCTTCATCGAGAAACTTGAGTTTAATTTCCCGTTCGAGATCTTTACTCATGTTTTAAGATTCCTCCTCAACTACAAAGGTACTCACGGAGGATTGCAATTGTTTGGCAACTTCAACGGTTTCTTTGAGAGAACCAGAAACTTGACGGGAAGATTGGGAAGTACGTTGAGATATGCGAGATATTTCTTGCATCAAGTTGGTCACTGATTGGGAGGTTTCGGCTTGGGATACGGTTGCTGTTGAAATTGATTGTACCAAGCTGTCGATCTGACGGGATACTTGAACGATTTCGGCCAAACTTTGTTTAGTATTTTCTACCAAGCGAGTTCCTTCTACCACTTGAGCCGTACCTATTTCCATTGCGTCGGCAACTTCGGCGGTTTCTTGTTGGATGTTTTCGACGATTTGCTGAATTTCTTTGGTGGCTGCGGCTGATTGTTCGGCTAATTCTCCTACTTCTTCGGCAACTACAGCAAAACCTCGCCCTTCTTCTCCAGCTCTTGCTGCTTCTATTCCGGCGTTGATTGCCAGCAGGTTAGTTTGCATGGCAATTTGATCGATCAAGGAAATTACCTTGGAAATTTGTTGGGAAGATTCTCCCAATCTTTTGACTTTTTTGGCTGTTTCTGAGACTGTCTCCCTCATTTGCAAAATTGTTTCTACCGTTCTATCCATAGCTAATTCACCGTTTTGCGCGCTGTTAGATGCCGATCGGGCTACTTCTGCTGCTGCTTTAGCGTTATCAGCTACTTTTTGAATTGAGATTGCCATATTCTCAACTGAATTGAGGGTTTCAGATATTTGCGTGGCTTGTTTGAGTGCTTCGTCTGATAGTTGACGAATCGCGATCTCGTTATCACCTACTGATTTGTTTACTTTAGTTGCTGTTTGTTGTACTTTAGTAACGATATCTCTTAAATTCTCAATAATCGCGTTAAAAAAGTCGGCGACAATACCGATTTCGCTGGCACTAATTTCGGCACGTACTGTTAAATCCCCTTGAGATGCTCCTTCTACGTCGTTTAAGAGTTGCAATAGTTCTTCTTGCATTGCTTCTTTTTGTTCCCGCTCTCTTTCGGCTTCTAATTTTTTTTGTTCGAGCAGGGTATAAGAACTTAAGGATAAACCGATTTGTGTGCCTAATTGAGCTAAATAATCGATTTCTCCTGGCTGCCAGTTACGAGTTGTGGCGCATTGATGGGCGATTAACAAACCGTATAGTTGGTTGCCGATCGCGATCGGTACGACTAAATTTGCTTTGACACCGAAGGGTTCGAGCTGTTTGAGGTGACATTGAGTCAAGCCTGCTTCGTAAATATTAGAGATTGCAGAAGTATATCCTGCTTGATATTTTTCGACGTATTTATCGGCAAAACAGGGGTCGTAAATTTCTGCTCCGATAGAGTTTAAAAATTCCGCACCGACTGATTCGGCGATAATTTTCCCTTGCCAATCTCGATCGAATTTATAAATAATCGTTCGATCTGCTTGTAATGTTTGGCGAGCTTCTATTAATAGTTTATTAAAGGAAGATTCTATTTCTCTAGAGTCGCGAGCGCGAGATAATTCTGCTAAAATTTTTGTTCTTTTGGCTTCTTCTGCTTGTTTGTTTAACAGGCTTCTAACTTGTACGAGCAGGTTATTAAAACTGCGGGCCAGGGTCTGTGTTTCTTGCGTACCGCTCGGTTCGGCTTCTACTTCTAAATTTCCTCCGGCGACTTGTTCTGCTGCTGAGGCTAATTTACCTAAAGGTGCGGAGATTTGGCGGGCAAAAAATATTAAGACGATCGTTACGATAACGATTAAGACTAGGGCGATGGTAGCGAAGGTTAAAATTGAAGTGCTGCCTGCTGCGTTAATTTCCCTGAGATCGATGCTGGCAATAGTCATCCAGTTGGTTTGGGGAATGATGCCGATGGTATATCTTTTACCTTGAAAAACGAAAGATATCAGCTGTGTTTCTTCGCCGTTATCGTAAACAAAGGGAGTTACTTCTAATTGATAGATTCTCTGGTAATCTTTATTTAATCGCTGTTTAATTTGTTCTTCATTTAATTGACCGCGATTGAGAGAATCGACGATATCTTTAGCAATCGCTTCAACTTCTTGCTTTCCTAAGATCTCCGCGTTTTGAATTTTTTTGCCGCCAGCCCCGATGGTGGTAATTGTTTCGGTGGTATTAATATCGACATAGAGGATTTGTAATTCTTGAGTTCCCGATATTCCGGTATTTTGTAAATATTGAGAGAGGGGATCTAAATTTTCAAATGGTAAAACTGTTTTGATCGCGCCGATCGCTTGACCTGTATTGGGATCTTGGATTTGCCTGGCATACTCAATTTTAAACCCCGTATTAACTTGTTTGCTGCGATCGGGAGCAGAGATCCATTGGCCTTTTTCTTGAGTTTGTTGCCACCAGTTGCGATCGTTTTGCAGGTAACTATCTGGGGCTTCTGTAAAAGCAACGATCCGGCCGTTACTGGCAGCAATATAAACTTCGTCTAATTCTTCAATTTTAGTTAGCTTTTGCAGGTAACTATTGAGTTGTAAATTATTTACTTCTACTCCGTTGTCGAGATTGCGATTGTTTTCGTAATTGGCGATCGCTTCGATGACTAAAGGGTTAAAACTAAGAGTTTTCGGGGTTTCTAGGGCTTCTGAAACTAGTTTGTCGGTGGCTTTAGTAGCGATTAAAACTCGATCGTCTAACTCTTTTTTGATATTTTCTTTGGCTCTTTGCCAATTCGACCAATAGCTGTAACTGCTGGCGACAACTAGGGGCAATAAAGCTATGGGTAAAACCACCCAAGACAAGCGACTTCGCAGAGTTTGATTCGACCAAAATTCTTCAATCCGAACTTGCCAGTTGGGGGATTTATTTTTTTTTGATTTATGGTTGATTTCTGTAATGGAGTAATCTTGAATGTCCAATTCGTCTGCAGTTTCGAGATCGATGCGATCTTCATTATCTGCTTCAAAATTGGGTTTCGGAGAAATATTACTCATAATTTAGCTAAGAAAAATAATAAATTTACTACGATTTTATCTGCTTTAATTTTTGATTTTGTAGCTTTTAACGAACGATTGTAACCTTTGGGCGATTTCTACGGTTTGCTGTAAAGAGTGAGACACTTGATAGGAAGATTGAGAGGTCTCTTGAGATACTTTAGCGATTTCTTGCATTAAATTATTGACCGATTGGGAAGTTTGGGCTTGGGATATGGTAGCTGAAGAAATCGAATCTACTAATCGATCGATCTTTTGAGAAACTTCTACTAAGCGAACTAAATTATTTTTAGTATCTTTTAAAAGGTTAGTTCCTTCTTGGATCTGAGCCGTGCCGATTTTCATTGTTTTAGCCAATTCGCTGGCTTCGATTTGAATATTTTCGACGATTTGCTCGATCTGTTTGGTTGCGGTTGCCGATTGTGCGGCTAGTTTGCCGACTTCTTCGGCCACAATTACGAAACCTTGACCTTCTTCTCCGGCCCTTCCGGCTTCAATTCCGGCATTAACTGCCAATACTTTGGTTTTGAGGGCGATTTGATTGATTAAAGAAATGGCTTTGGCAATTTGTTGGGAAGATTGACCGAGTTGCTTGACTTTTTTAGATGTGATTAAAATGGTGTCTTGAACTTGTAAAATACTCTTGACCGTGCGTTCCATAGCTTCGCCACCTTGGTTGGCAGTAAGGGAGGCCGAACTAGCTACTCGAGCTGCAGCTTTGGCATTATCGGCCACTTGGGTAATGGAAACGGTCATTTTTTGGACGTATTCGAGGGTACGATCGATTCGATTGGTTTGTTGGGAAGTCCTTTCGGCTAAGACATGAATGGTATTTTGATTTTCTGCGATCGATTCGTTGACTTCTGCTGCGGATTTTTTGACTAGGGCGACTACATCCCGCAGGTTGCTGACTGCGGAATTGAGCAGATCGGCGACGATCCCGATCTCGCTGCCTTCCATTTCGGCATGGACTGTTAAATCTCCTTGAGAGAGGCTTTCTACGTCGTTAACTAGTTGCAAGAGTTCTTGTTGTAAATAGGAGCTGTTTTCCCTTTCTCGTGCGGCTTCTGCTTGTTTTTCTTCTAAGAGTAGGAAAGCGTTTAAACTCCAACCTATTTCCGAGGCAAATTTAGCGAGATAGTCGATTTCGCTTTGTTGCCATTGATGGGGGGAAGCGCATTGATGGACGATCAATAATCCGTAAAGATTGCGTGCGGTTTGGACTGGAACTATTAAATATGCTTTAACCGCTAGGGGTTCGATCGATTTGAGGTAACATTCTGTCAAGCCCGCTTCGTAGACGTTATCGACCGCTTTGACGCGCCCTTTTTGGTATTGTTCGGCGTATTTTTCTTCAAAACAAGGATCGACAATTTGTTTGCCGATGCTGCGAGGAAATCCCGGGACGACTGATTCTGCTGTAATCGTACCTTGCCAGTCGCGATCGAATTTATAAATTATGGCTCGATCGACCGATATTGTATGTCTGATTTGGCTTAAAATCCTGTTTAGGGCCGATTCTAATTCTTGGGAGTCTCTAGCACTTGCGAGCCTTTCTAAAAGCATCGATTGGGTTGCCGATCTCGATAGTTTGGTTTGGGATTTAACGATCTTGTCGGCTAAATGGTCGAATGCATTGCTTAATTGACCGACTTCGTCGTAGGAATCGATCCCGCTGCGTGCGAGCCGATCGCCTTTAATAAAGCTGATGGTTGTCTGTCGCAGGCGATCGATCGGGGTGGCGATGGTTTGGCGCAACAGGATGGCGATAATCCAGTTAACTAAGATTACTACTGGGACTAATATCAAAAAATGTAAGAAGTAGTAGGTGGTTCGCAATTCTTGTAGGGATGTTGTTGGCGTACCTCTGAGTAAGATGGCTACGGGTCGATCGTCGAAAATGATTTTACTCCCGTCGTCGAACCTTTGTTGATATTCTGCTGGTAGTGCGATCGCACTGACAATGTATTCTTGACCTTGGCTGTTAATTTTTCCGGTTTTTATTTTGTTGGGGGCTTTTCTGGCTTCTTGTATGATGGCTGTATCTGGCAGTACCGCTGCGCGATCGGCTTCTTTAATGGTTTGACTTTTGCTTTGATAAATTCCGGTTGCTAGGGCTGTTTGTCCGTCTGGTTTGAGGAGATAAATTCCACTGTAGCCGCCGTTAAAGTCTTCGAGTATGGACTGAGGAATTTCAATTTTATTGTTAATAATATCCCCGGAGATTAAAGCTCCGATCGTTCTATTATTTTCGGGATTTTTAACTGGTGTAATTGTGTAGCGAATTAATGCTTCTGGCTCGCTAAATCCTTTGGGTAATGGCGGTTTTTCTTGTTGTAGCTCGGCCCATTCTACAATGCCGTTGGCTTGAATTTGTTGAATATCTCGATTTTTAAATAGTTGTTCTACCAAACCGTTTGGCGAGAATATTTGATTGGCTCTATTTTGATTGGCATTGGCAATAATTCGTAAATCTTTGTCTACTAAGGTCGCGTATTCTATTTGTAAAATTTCGGTTTTTTCTTTGAGTCTTTCTTTGATTTTAGCTCTTAAATCTGGGTCGATATCTTGTCCGCTTTTGGCTGCTGTCACGATCGAATCGTTGCTTGCTAAAAGTTTAAAACTAAAGCCCATTTGTTGGATTTTATTTTGATACTTATCGACAGTAACTGTTAGCTCTGCTCTGGATCTTTCGATTATTTCTTTTTCGCCCCAGGTATTAATTAATGCTTCTCCCACTAAAAACAATCCGACTACTGAAATTAAATCTGACAGGATTAAACTTAAAAATTGTTTCTTTTGAACGGGTAAGTTTTTAAACCATTTATTGAGATTAAGACTTAAGTTTGTCTCGGTTTCTCGAGGGGAGCGAGGGGTAAAATTTAATAATTCTGGTGCGGAATCTCGATCTATTTGAGTAGAATCGTATTCGCTTTGGTTAGTTGGTTTTTTTTGTTCTTCTCGTTCGTTAGCAGGATCGTTTAAAGAATTACTCATTAAGATACCTCAGATAATAAAATTAATTTAGATCGATCGAGTTAATAATTATTTTTGTGTAAAATAGGAGAGTCAATAATTGCTTTAAGTTCTAAAATTAAGAGAATATCGTTTTTTAGAGCGATGCAGCCTTTAACGTAAGGTATTAAATGGGATGGAACTTTATTGTTGGGCGATTGTATCGCATCGGACTCGAGACGAACTGTTCCTTTGACTTGATTTACTCGCAACCCCAAGGCAACATTATTAACTTGCACTATGGCAATATGATGGTTTTGAGTGTATTTTTCCGATGAAGATAGTTCTAAAATTTGCGCGAGATTGACGATCCAAAATACTCTCGATCTTTGATTGAGCAATCCTAAAACGCAATCGGGCATATTGGGAATGGGGGTAAGTCTTTTGCTCGGGACGACGAGAACTTCTCGAGCGTATTCCATCGGGATAACAGCAGGAGTATCTCGATCGATTTGAATTCTCAGATATGGTAAACCACCGAGATTTGCTTTAGTTGGGGTGGGAGATATATGTTCGGCGGAATCGTTCATATAAAGAGGTAAAATTTAGAGAGAAACGGAGCGAACGGCTCGAATTAATTCTTCTTTGGTGAAGGGTTTAGTAACATATACATCGGCCCCTTGTTTCAAACCCCACAAGCGATCGAGTTCTTGATTTTTAGAAGTACAAACTACGACGCGAATTTCTTTTGTAGCTGGATTTTTTTTCAAATTGCGACATAATTCATATCCGTTCATTCCTGGCATGACAACGTCTGTTACTATTACTTCTGGCTGTTTTTGGGTAGCTAAAAGTAAAGCATCTTTAGCATTAGCCGCAGGTATGGCTGCGTAGCCGCTTTGACGCAAATAACTCATAATTAATTCTCTTTCGGAGACGGTGTCTTCTACTACTAATACTGTGATCATTTGGTATATTCCGATCGACTCGAGTTAGATCTTGGGGTCTAAGTGTTATTATTATTCCCGTTTATCTTTGACTTATTGACACTCGATATTTATGATTGTATGCTTTTATCGACTCAGTCTCAAATCTAAAGAGAAAGTCTTGATTATAGCGATCGATCTTTGACTAATAAAAGATTAGATTAATTTTTTATTCTAAGTATTTGTGAACCATTTTTACCAATTGAGATTGAGTAAAAGGTTTGGTTAAATAGTCTGTCGATCCTGCTAGTCTGGCTTTGGCGCGATCGATAATTCCGGTGTTGCCTGTAACCATAACTACTGGGGTATTTTTAAATAGGGAATGGTTTCTAATCAAACGACATAAATTATAGCCGTCTATGGTAGGCATTCCTACATCCAAAAGGATTAAATCTGGTTTAATGCGAATAATATCTCTTAAAGCTTTTACCGGATCGCTAATTGCAAAAACTGAAATAGTTCGATCGCTTAAAAATCGATTAATTTCATCTAAAATAGTCGGACTATCGTCAATGCAAGCTATTTTATATTTTTCAATTTGCTCTGGTTGAGCCGGTTGTGGTGGTGGCAGGGTTATTTCCGCTTCGGTTTTTTCTGGTGCTTCGGTTTTTTTATCTTCTTGTTTTTCGGGGGCGATTGTTTTTTCTTTTGGCTTTAATAAAGGCAAGCGATCGAATGGTGGTTGAGGGTCGCGTAAAAAGATCACTCCATTATTAATTAAAGATCGTAAATTCTTGGCTATTTCTAATTCATCTTGATTCAATAAAGATGATAGTTGTCTAAAATTAAATCCTCTTAAAATTTTGCCTAATTTATCTTGTAATTCTTGAGGTAATTTATTTTTTGCTTGATTTTGGCTGAAAAAATAGGGTCTTTGGTAAGGAGAATAAATCTTGCCCCCTAAAGCTTGCCAAGTTTTTAAATTTTTTTGGCATTCATCGACTAATTGATTCCATTCAAATTCTTGAAAAACGTTGAATTCGATCGGACTAGATTTAAATTTATATTCCCCTTCTTCTAATAATAAATAAGATTCAAATACTTCTTTAGTTATTTGTTTGACTAGTTTGCTAGCCTGCTCGTATCTAATATAATTATTTTCAATTAACCAACTAATAGCGCGATAATCGCAGTAGGGATCGAACTCTTGTTTTGAACTGGACTCAAAATTTAATCTGACTGCGGTGCGAACTTGGGAGTCGAGGGTTTTAACTTCGTGACTCAAGCGACGTAGATGTCTTTCTAATCGTTCGAAGGGTTCGAGATTGTTGGTAGCAAAAAATAGTTTACCGCGATCGAAGTGAATTGCCCAATCGATGGAATTGCTGACAACATACAAATAACCATCAGCTAAATTGCCTTGCCCCGATACAAATTCTAACAACTTAGTAGGAGCAAACTGCTTAGAATTTTCACCTGTGTTTATAATTAATTGGTTCATGGGCGAACCCTCATATCTCCGTGTATAGATATTAAAATCAACTGATTAAATAATATCGGCCTTTTTAGTTAAGGATAGATCGATCTACAGCCAAGCTTGTCAATCTGGCTAGCGTACAAAGGCAATCGCCTAATTAAAAAAATAAAACTATCTAATATATTACCAATAAAATAGAGGGGACGACCTGTGGCACAATAAACGGGGTCAATCTTATATATTACCAATTTGGAAAATTTATATATGGCTAAATTTATATTTGTCACTGGTGGAGTTGTTTCTAGTATTGGGAAAGGAATTGTTGCCGCTAGTTTGGGAAAATTATTGAAGTCGCGCAATTATTCGGTTTCGATCCTCAAGCTAGACCCTTATATTAACGTCGATCCGGGTACTATGAGTCCTTTTCAACACGGAGAGGTATTTGTAACTGACGATGGTGCCGAGACGGATCTCGACTTAGGGCATTACGAACGCTTTACAGGTACTTCTATGTCTCGTCTCAACAGCGTTACGACTGGTTCGATCTACCAAGCGGTGATTAATAAAGAACGTCGGGGAGATTATATGGGGGGAACGGTTCAAGTAATTCCCCATGTTACTAACGAAATCAAGCAAAGAATTCATCGGGTAGCAAAAAACACGGCTTCGGACGTAGTGATAACGGAAATTGGCGGGACTGTCGGGGATATTGAGTCTTTACCCTTTCTCGAGGCGATTCGCCAGTTTCGGAAGGATGTAGGGCGCAATAATGCGATTTATATGCACGTTACCCTCATTCCTTGGATTTCCGCTGCGGGGGAAATGAAAACCAAACCCACCCAACATTCAGTTAAAGAGTTAAGATCGATCGGCATTCAACCGGATGTTTTAGTTTGTCGCAGCGATCGCCCCATTCCTGCCGGAATTAAAGAGAAACTTTCAGCTTTTTGCGACGTACCTGTAGAATCAGCGATCGCGGCTCGAGATGCTAGCAGTATTTACGAAGTTCCTTTAATTTTAGAACGAGAAGGATTGGCCGAGCAAAGTTTAAAATTATTGCAATTAGAACCGAGAGATCCAGATTTACAATCTTGGCAAACTTTGGTAGAACGAATGAACTGCCCTAATAGCAGAATTGAAATTGCGATCGTTGGTAAGTACGTTCAATTGAGCGATGCTTATTTATCGGTCGTAGAATCTTTAGTACACGGAGCTACAGCTATTAATAGCGAGGTCAAATTACGCTGGGTTAGTGCTGAAGATATTGAAGATCGAGGGGCTAAAGCTTTTCTTGAAGGAGTAAGCGGAATTATCGTGCCCGGAGGCTTTGGAAATAGAGGTATTGAGGGCAAAATTGCCGCTATATCTTTTGCTAAGGCTGAGAAAATTCCTTTTTTGGGCTTGTGTTTGGGGATGCAATGTGCTGTAATCGAATGGGCACGCCACACGGCTCGATTGGAAGGTGCTCATAGTGCCGAATTCGATCCCCAAACTGCTAACGCGGTCATCAATTTGTTGCCCGAACAGCAAGATGTGGTAGATTTGGGAGGCACGATGCGCTTGGGTTTGTATCCCTGTCGTTTGCAACCAAATACGATCGCTTTTTCTCTTTACCAACAAGAGGTGATTTACGAACGTCACCGTCACCGTTACGAGTTTAATAATGCTTATCGCAATTTGTTTTTAGAGACGGGTTATGTTATTAGCGGGACTTCTCCTGACGGTCGTTTGGTGGAGATTATTGAGTTGCCAGAACATCCTTTTTTCGTCGCAACTCAGTTTCATCCCGAATTTAGATCTCGTCCTAGTAGTTCTCACCCTCTATTTTTGGGTTTTGTTAAGGCAGCTAAAGAAAAGTTTGGAGTTAATTTAGTTTCTCATCTTGAAGATAACGGTAATGGCATAACACAAGAGAAAACAGTTAATAAATAAGGCGGCGATCGATAAGTAAATATACTGATTGTGAGGCTGCGTTTTCAGTAGCCTCGTTTGTTTTTTTAGTAATTTAATAAAAATCTTTAACGATCGCCTTGCCAGAGAATAAGTTTTTTGATATATGTTTTAAGAGTGTAAAAAAATATTAAGGAAAGAGATAATTTAATTTAATTAATAGTTAAAATCAGTGAATTGACTTGCTTGCTGGTATTTAGGACTACAAAAAAAATAGCAACGAACGCGTATAGTTGCAAACATGAAGTTGTTCTAAAAAAAAGAACTAACTTGAAAATTTTAAGTCTTCTAACTGTAATTATCTAAGCAAAATCGCTCGCTATCTTGCTAATTGAGAGCAAAAACTCTCATTAAACAATAATAAGTCAAGAAATTTGGCAATTATTGATAAATAAGGATAACAATATTTATTAAATTTTCTTAGGAAAAATTTACAGTAAAAGACAGATTCGGCATCTGGGGTATCCCAGGAAGAAAACGAGTAAAAAATAATTAAATGCTAGAGAGAAAAATATGAAGTGCAATTCGAGAAAAGAGAAATCTTGCTTATCCCTTGAAGAGTTTGTGGGTTGCAATTTTTCAGGTAAATATTTTGTCTGTTGTGGGGAAGCAAAAAATTTACAAATATTGCCTAATGCTTCGTTCGATCTGACAATGCTTTATCTAAGAGTTAAAATTTTACTTTATTTTGCCAATATCTTTCGAGTATTGACTATGAATGAAGATATAGTAGATTTATTAGCAGAAGAGCCAGATAATTCCACTCAAAAGAAAAGTAAAAAACCGCGACACATTTATCAAAATTTTTCGAGATCTTCAAAAGTACAAGTAGGAGAGAAAAATAAGGCTTAGGGAGGAGGAAAAAGCCCTGAAAGCAAAGGAAGCGGGAGAAATAAGGAAATTTTAGTTAAAAATACCTCGTTGCGATCGCTATTTTGAAAAGAAAAATTTTAATTCATTACAGCCGATCGAGCCTTTAGCACTTCAAAAAAGTACGAATTTCCCCAACCTTTGCGATCGAAGTTAACAATCTTTCAACAAGATCTCTCAAAAAGTAGTGAAAACTTTAATGGTTCGTGCGATAGGATATATCCAAAGTGGAAAATCCCCAGGCATACTGAAATAAGAACAGTTAAAAAAAGTAACTATGAGACAAAATAGATCCAGATACAGCCCAGAACCTGACAATAGTAAAGGCCCGATGGATTATGCCAAAATAGCCTTAATCGGAGCTGTTTTTATCGTGGGATTGGTAGTAGGAATTATATTTAGTTCGACTACTAACACCAACACCGCAAGTATCGACTCGAGTATAGAAATCGATCGACAAGCACCAAACCCGGCTTTATGTCAAGAATTTGGTTCGAGTGCGATGGTAACGAACATGAGAGTATTTGTTACTTTAAGACCTTTTAACGTCTTTGTAACTCAGCCTAGTATCGAACCTGGTTGCGTGTTGCGACAAAGTAATATGGCTGTTTTACAGCAGAAAAACTTAATAAAACCCGAACAAATGAACGAATGTAAGCGAAGAATGAATACATTCGGTTTTACGGGGCCCCTAGAAGGAAAGCCAGAAATTGAATGCGTTTATAAAAACGATGCTGCTGGCAATTTGTTCTTAAACGGACAAGGTGTGCCCGCTCCTGGTGCAGATTCTGATATTTATTAAATAACAAGTGAAGAGATTAGTTTGAACTTTTCTAAAGTTTATTTCTTCTCCTGGCACGCTGTAAGCGATTAAATATCATAAAATTTCTGAGTAGGTTTGGGGAGCGAACGGTTAAATGTGTGGAATTGTTGGCTACATTGGGACTCGAGAGGCTACAGAAATTTTAATGGCAGGATTGGAGCGTCTAGAATATAGAGGTTACGATTCTGCGGGAATAGCAACTATTTGGGAAGGAGATTTACATTTTGTTAAAGCAGAGGGTAAATTACGCAACCTGCAAGAAAAATTAAAACACAATTCTAATCCCGCTCAAATAGGAATCGGTCACACTCGTTGGGCAACTCACGGCAAACCAGAAGAAAGAAACGCCCACCCTCACACCGATAATAGTAATAAAGTGGGGGTGGTGCAAAATGGTATTGTTGAGAATTATCAAGAATTAGCTGCAGAATTAACTGAGATTGGCTGTCAATTTTATTCGGAAACCGATACTGAAGTAATTCCTAATTTAATTGCCAGATATTTAAAAGATATTCCAAGCGATCGAGGTAGTTACGAAACACCTTTATTAGAAGCAGTTCAAAAAGCGATCGCCCGTCTGGAGGGTGCTTTTGCTTTAGCTATTGTAGCGGCAGATTATCCCGATGAAATAATTTTAGTCAGGCAACAAGCACCTTTAGTGATTGGGTTTGGTTTGGGAGAATTTTTCTGCGGATCGGATCTTACTGCTTTTTTACCCCATACTCGCGCAGTACTCAACTTAGAAAACGGGGAAATGGCGCGATTAACTCCTTTGGGTGTGGAAGTATATAATTTTGCTGGAGTTAGACTCAAAAAAGCTCCAAAAACCCTCAACATCAATCCTATTTTGGTGGAGAAACAGGGCTACCGTCATTTTATGCTCAAAGAAATTCACGAGCAACCTGGGGTAGTCAGAAGTTGTCTGCGCTCGTATGTTAATAACGATTGGTTGGAAAAAGAAAATCCTAATTTTAGTCCGATTTATCTGGGTATCTCGGATAGTTTACTTGAAGGAATCGATCGCATTCAAATTTTAGCTTGCGGTACTTCTTGGCACGCTAGTTTAATCGGTAGGCATTTAATCGAACAACTAGCGGGAATACCGACACAAGTACATTATGCTTCGGAGTTTCGTTACGCACCATCGCCAATAACTGCAAATACCCTGACGATCGGAGTAACCCAGTCTGGAGAAACAGCAGATACTTTAGCTGCATTAGAAAATGAAAAACAAAGGAGATCGAACGCTGAAGATCGATTTGCTGCCAAAATTTTAGGCATTACCAACAGACCTGAAAGTAGTATAAGCCAAGTTACTGAAAATATTATCGATACTCAAGCAGGAATAGAGATCGGAGTAGCAGCAACAAAAACTTTTGTAACGCAATTGATTGCTTTTTATGGTTTGGCGATCGAATTGGCTTATCGTCGTCAAAATATCCCTAATTCTAGAATTGCCGAAATTATTAACGGATTGTTTGCAATACCCGCTCATATCGAAACAATTTTAGAAACACAAAAAAATTATATCGAGGAATTGGCTCACGAATTCGTCGAAACTCAAGACTTTATTTTTATCGGGAGGGGGATTAACTTTCCGATCGCCTTAGAGGGTGCTTTAAAGCTCAAAGAGGTCAGTTACATCCATGCCGAGGGTTATCCAGCCGGAGAGCTAAAACACGGGCCGATAGCCCTGCTAGATTCGAAAGTTCCAGTAGTTGCGATCGCCCAACCTGGTTTAGTTTACGAAAAAGTAATTTCTAACGCTAGGGAAGCAAAAGCCAGAGATGCTCGTTTGTTAGGAGTAACTCCTGGAAGCGATAATAACGGCAGTCAAGTGTTTGACGATCTTTTTGCCATTCCCGAAGTAGAAGAAATATTATCGCCAATTCTTGCGGTAATTCCTTTGCAGTTATTGGCTTATCATATCGCAGCGCGGCGCGGTTTGGATGTAGATCAGCCGAGAAATTTAGCTAAGTCGGTTACTGTTGAGTGATGCGATCGCTTTTGGATTTAGATCGGCCGAGAAATTTAGCTAAGTCGGTTACTGTTGAGTGATGCGATCGCTTTTGGATTTAGATCGGCCGAGAAATTTAGCTAAGTCGGTTACTGTTGAGTGATGCGATCGCTTTTGGATT
>CAYWIH010000044.1:0-28815 GCA_964458305.1 uncultured bacterium
AAATTTCAACTAATACCTTCGGGGTGGGTAATGCGGGCAATTTAACCCTTAAGGCCCAAAATATTACTCTCGATGGCTCAAATTTAATCGAGGGCTTTTCCTCTGGCTTATTTACTCAAGTCAATCCAGAAGCAACAGGAGCGGGAGGAAATCTGAGCCTCGATACTATAGCATTACGTCTCACTAATGGCGCAGCAATTTCAGCGAGTACCTTTGGGGGGGGAAATGCGGGAAATATTAATCTTAATGTCGATAACCTAAATTTAAATAATGGAGGGAAAATTTCTAGTATTACTTCAGTTAATAGTTCGGGAGATGGGGGTAATATTTCGATCTCTGCGAAAAATAAGATAACGCTTCAAAATAATAGTACGATCGAAGTTAGTAATTTAGGAACGGGAAAGGGCGGACAAATCGATATTCAAGCCTTATCTTTAGCTCTCGATCGCGGTTTAATAAATGGCGAAAGTAACAGTACAACCGGCGGTAATATTAATATTAATTTAAATAATATTTTAACTTTAAAAAATTTTAGTCGTATTTCTGCTACTTCTGGGATCGATGGTAGTTCTGGAGATGGAGGTAATATCAAGATTGCATCACCTTTAATATTAGCTTTCTCGCGAAATAACGAGATTGTTGCTAATGCTTATTTAGGTCAAGGAGGAAATATAAATATTAATACTAACGCTATTTTTGGTTATCCTCAATTTTTAAATATTACCGCTTCTTCTAATTTAGGTATTGATGGAACTGTGGCGATCGAAGGATTAAAAAACGAAGAAATCGCCAGAACTACGACGGATTTACCTATTATTCCCATTGATGCCGAAAAAATTATTGCTAACGATCCTTGCGAATATAAATATAATGCGATCGCTAAAGGCAGTTCTTTTACAATTATTGGTAGGGGTGGAATTGCACCCAATCCGATCGAATCCTTAGAATATGCTCGTCCCTCAGTTGAATGGAGCAAAAGAAAAAATAGAACTATTAACAGAGTCAATTTAAGCAAGCAAAAAAATCAAATAACAAATAAACCTCAAATTCAACAAGCAAAAGGTTGGTTTCGTGGCGCGGATGGAACTATAGTATTAACAGCCAATCCTAACGATATAAAATCTTTAAATACTTCCGTAACTGATTCGAGTTGTCAGTAGCACTACAATCTTTTAATTTAGTAAAATTCAAGCAAAAGTAGAATTATTCCAACCCCACATATGGCGATCGGCATCGGCAAATTCAATATATATTCTATTAGTTGGAATGCCGAGTTTTTGATTAATTCGATCGCAAAAATCCTGACTCATAGCTTTAGTTTGTTCTGGTTTCATAGTGCCGATACTTTTAACTTCTACATAAGCTACCGGATCGAAATTACCTGCAAAACTCATCGGAATATCTGCTTCAAAACCAGTCATTACATATGATTCTGGTTTTCCTAAATGTTTTGCTAAACTAGCCGAAAGCTCGCTTAAAAGTGTTTTAATTTTATCTTTTTCTGGAGCTGAAACTGAAGATTGCACTTTAATTAATGGCATATTTACTCATCCTTTTAGTTTTAATTTTCTCTGCGATCGAATAATATCAATTCCGGTTGCACGTTCATAAATTAATTGAGGTGAGGGGGCGACTGAGCGAAACTTCTTTGTATTTAGTCGGACAAACTTTAAGATATTAAAGATTAATCTCTCTTAAATTTCCCAATCCCCCAGTCTCCTGTTTCTCCCAGATTAACGATCGATTGAACCGAATGCACGTAACATTTTATGATAGATATTTAGAAATTCGATCGTGAAAAAATATCGAGCAAAATTACTATTCTTATCTGTTTAATTTATCCGCCGTATTGCCAGCCAGTATCTTCTAAACGAATTTGTTTGCCTTCGCGATGCACTCTAGATCCAATTACTTCACCGACAAAAACAGTATGATCGCCCTCTTCTACCGAACCAATCACCTTACATTCAACATATCCTAAAGAATCAGAAATAATCGGGCAACCTGTTGCTTCTCCTTCGTAAAATTCTACATCCTCAAACTTATTGCCGACTCGACTTTGAGGACGGAAAAACTTAGCAGCTAAATCTTTTTGAGTATCTTCTAAGAAACTAATCGCAAATACACCAGTTTTTTTTAACATTTCGTGAGAACCAGAATCTTGCTTGACACAATTAACGATCGCTGGCGGTTTAAAAGAAGATTGCATCAACCAACTAACCGTAAAACCGTTCATATTGTCCCCATCTTTAACCCCGCAAATATAAAGGCCGTGGGGAATTTTCAGTAACATTGTTTTTTTAGCTTTTTCGTCTAGCAAGGTTTTGCCCTCCCAAATTCTTTGCTTATTAATTTAGTTTACGATCGTTTGCGCCATTACCAAAATACCCAATATACTTTTTTACCAGTGTTATTTTATTTAAGGAAAAAATTGCTTATCATAAATTAAAAATATTAAAAAGCGATCGAAATTATTTGTAACTAAAATTAATAAATTTTAAACAGCTCCGAGTATTAAGAGAGTTTTGAAATTAGAAGCGATCGCAGGAATTATTTTATTGTTTAAAGATTGCAAAAAGTTATCAATTTTTGATTCTTGCTAACGAGTATAGTTCTGACGATCGCGTACAATAACCTTCTGATAATTGCAAAGTAATAAGCAATGCTATTTTTTCGTCATTTCGTGGTAATTAGTGCGGGTGCAGTTATTGCCCTCAGTCATGGTGCGATCGCCTCCGGTGCGCCCAAGTCAAACGTAAATCCCCAAAACCTCAATAAATCTAAACATAACGAGGTCATTGAATTATCAAATTTTTCTAGCCAGAAGATTCTAGAACAAACCTATTTCGAGCTATTTTTCGATCGCCAGCCTAGGGGAATAGAAATAGCCCAAATTACTGAAGAAGAACGCCCGCAGCCAACAAATCGCCGAATCAGAAGGGAAATTAACTCGCCGCCAGACTTGAGGCCATCTCCAAATCCCTTATTATTTCCCACCCAACCAGAAGAGGTCAAAATAGAAACAACCAAAGAGATTACACTCTTTGAAGCAGTGGAATTGGCTTTAAAAAATAATAAAACATTGCAGAGGGAAAGGCAAAATTTAGAAGTGGCACGAGCCAGTTTGCGAGAAGCTGAATCTGGTTTATTTCCTACTCTCGATGGAGAATTACGATACACTCACGCTGATTCTGGACAAAACCAAGCAAATAACAATCTAGGAATATTTGAAAATACTGTCGATCTGATTAACCAACAGTTTATTCCTCAAATTAATGCCCAGCCAAATATTGACAATATTTCACCTTTGAATATTGATAATCTTTTCGGGGCTGGAGGTATCGATCCGATTACCGATAGCTTTAGCGGAAGATTAAGCGTACAATATGGTATTTATCAAGGAGGAAGGGTTAAAGCGCAAATTAGAGCTGCAGAAAAACAAGTTCGACAGCAACAATTACAGGTAGAAGTTCAAGCCCAACAAGTTCGCTTCGAGGCAACCCGAAATTACTACGACCTGCAAAATGCCGACGCTCAAGTAGAAATTTCTCGAGCTGCCGTGACAGATGCCGCAAGAAGCTTACAAGACGCGCGATTATTGGAACAAGCAGGGTTAGGAACTAGATTTGAGGTTTTGCAATCTGAAGTAGACTTAGCTAACGTACAACAACAATTAACCAGCGCGATCGCACAACAAAAAGTAGCCAGAAGACAACTAGCGACAACTTTAGGAGTGGGCCAACAAGTAGAATTAGAAACTGCCGAAGAGATTCAAGAAGCTGGAGATTGGGATCTTTCTTTAGAAGAAAGTATTGTTTTAGCGTATAAGAATCGTGCTGAATTAGAACAGCAATTGCTCGCTCGAGAAATCTCCGAAGCCCAGCAGACGATCGAACTTGCTGCAATTAGACCTCGAATTAGTTTCTTTTTTAATTACAACGTAGATGATAATCTCAGAGATAACTCGAGTATAAATGATAGCTACAATGTTGGCGCAGTCATGAATTGGACGATTTTTGATGGCGGTAGAGCTTTAGCAGCAGCCGATCGAGCTAAAATACAAGCGCAAATTGCTGAAACTAATTTTGCCGACCAACGACATCAAATTCGTTTTGCTGTCGAAAATGCTTATTACAATTTGCTTGCTAACAAGGAAAATATTGGTGCTACCACAATTAACGTACAACGGGCTGAAGAAAATTTAAGATTGGCTCGTTTGCGATTTCAAGCTGGTGTGGGCAGACAATCTGAAGTAATTGAAGCTCAGCGAGATTTAGCCGATGCTAGAGGCAGAAGGCTTCAAGCAATCACTCAATACAATCAATCTCTCAATGAGTTGCAACGACAAATTAGTAATTTGCCCGACTCTCAATTGTTTGAAGTTCCTTGAACGAGGGGTTTAGGGGCGGTTTGGGAATATTTAGTTGATAATTGATTCTTCTAGTTGTTAATTAATAAACCCTCCCGAAATTATACTTTTGCTCCAAACTCTCCCGATCGAGAGCAGTTTTTTTTATGTTTTTTTAAGATGAAAGAGAAGATAAAGCTCAAAGAGGATAAATTATGGCTAACATCACTTTTGTTAAGGAAGATAAAGAAGTAGTTGCCGCTAACGGTGCTAATTTAAGAAAACAAGCATTAGAAAATAAGATTGACTTATATACTTTTAAAGGTAAACTGACTAATTGCGGAGGATACGGTCAATGCGGAACTTGTATCGTTGAGATCGTCAGCGGTATGGAAAATCTTTCGCAAAAAACTGAAGTTGAAAACAGAAGGCTCAAACGCAAGCCCGATAGTTATCGCTTGGCTTGTCAAACTTTTGTCAACGGGCCGGTAAGTGTTAAAACTAAGCCCTAAAAAAGCCATACTGTAGGTAACTCAAAAGCAACTAGAGCTAGAGAATGATATCCTAAAAGTTGTTAGTTTTATTAAATAAAAGGCGGCTAATATAATGCAAGTTAACGATCTCGGTTTTGTGGCAACGATTTTATTCGTTCTCGTACCTACAGTTTTTCTGTTAATCCTCTTTATTCAAACTAAACAAGAGGAAAGAGGATAAACTGAAAATAAAAAAATAACAAGATAAAAAAATAAGGATAGGGTCGAACGAACTCTATCCTTAGATTTTATGTTTTTATGCCTCGAATTATTTGCGGGCTAAAAGCACCGGACAATTAGCATTGACTCGAACGTAATCTGATAAAGAAGTTCCTAACAATCGATCGAGATCCGGTAAACTTTTAGCAACCGAAGGACGACGTTCTGGCGAGCCGATCGTTAACAAGTCTACGTTATATTCTTCTGCTAAACTACAAATCTGTTCCCCGGGTTTGCCCCCAGTAACTATACAGCGAGTCGCGATCCCCATTCTTTTAGCCTTTGCTGCTCCTGGAGCTAAAATCGGATTATTTTCCATTTCAGCTTTAGATAAAGGTAATAAATCTGGGTTTAAATCTGGATTGACTCGAGCTAAAATTAATTCGCAGCCTGGATAATCTTTAAGTAAATCGATCGCTAAATCTAAACTATATTGTGAGGCATTAGATTTATTTAGTGCCACCATTATTCTTTTAATTTTTTTCACGTAAACGTCATCTTTAACCAATAACATAGGGCGATCGGTTAATTGAAAGACGTACTGACTTACTGAGTTTTCCAGAATAGCTTCTAAACGCTTCAATCCTCGAGAACCCATGACAATTAAATCGGCATCTATTTGTTGGGCTACTTCACAGACAATATCTTTAGGATCTCCCTGACGCAAAACGCTGGTGACTTTAGTAGTATCTAGATTTAAATCTTTAATAAGATTGGCGATTAATTGACCGCCTTCTTCCCATTTTGTTGTTTCTGCTTCGGTAGTTATTTGAGGCGGTACTACGTGTAAAATTGTCAGTTCTGCTTTTGTAATGCTGGGTAGATCTCGCAAAACTTTGAGCATTTCTGATGTGTTACCCGTACCGGAATCGGCATATAAAATCTTTTTAAGCATTGAATTAGATTTAGTTTACAAATAGGAATCGATCGCTAATCGATCGCTCTAGATAGTAACAGTTTTTTTTGCTATCTTTAACAAAAGATATATAAATTCATAGCATAGATAAATTGCCATTTTCAATCTTTATTTCTTTTTATTAAAAATATTAAAAACAACTCGAAAAAATCATTTCAATCTCAAAGTAGAAATATTTCGATCTCGAGCGAGTAAATGAAGCTTTACGGCGATCGTCACTGGGGCGATCGCGATTTTGTTAAGGGGTGTGTATATGATAGATAAAGAAACAAATCTTAAAAAAATTGACCGTCGCGAGATTTATTAGCGAAACAAAACTTCAAATGGTGTTACAAGAAAAAATCTTATTTGGCAACAAACCAACTCCTGAATTATTTGCCATCTTAACGGTCTATTTCGTGCAAGGAATTCTCGGTTTAGCCCGTTTAGCAATTAGCTTCTTCCTCAAGGACGATCTGGGTTTAACTCCAGCGCAAGTAGCGGCTTTAGCCGGGATAGCTTTTCTCCCCTGGGTAATTAAACCTGTATTCGGCTTTCTTTCGGATGGTTTGCCGATCTTGGGTTATCGTCGCCGATCTTATTTAATATTTTCGGGAATTTTAGGCAGTTTAGCTTGGTTAGCCTTAGCAACTGTAGTCGATAATCCCATGACTGCAACGATCGCTATTTTAGCGAGTTCTCTATCGGTAGCAATTAGCGATGTAATTGTTGACTCGGTGGTGGTAGAAAGAGTTAGAAAAGAGTCTTTAGCCCGAGCCGGATCGCTACAATCTTTATGCTGGGCGACTTCGGCATTGGGAGGATTGATTACTGCTTATCTGAGCGGTTGGCTGTTGCAACAGTTCAGCACCCAAGTTGTATTTGGCATTACTGCAACTTTTCCTTTATTAGTATCGGCGATCGCGGGATTAATTGTTGAAGAAAAAATTACCGATAAGACTAAAAGTAATTTAAGGGGTTCGATCGACCAAATCAAAACTCTTTGGGGCGCAATTAAGCAAAAATCAATTTGGATGCCAACAGCTTTTATTTTTCTTTGGCAAGCCACACCTAACGCCGATTCTGCCTTTTTCTTTTTTACCACTAACGAATTAGGTTTTGACCCGGAATTTTTAGGTCGAGTGCGTCTGGTGACGAGTATAGCGGGACTTTTGGGGGTTTGGTTGTACCAAGCTTATTTAAAAAATCTCTCCTTTCGAGTAATTTTAGGCTGGAGTACCTTTATTTCTGCAGCTTTGGGAATGACAATGCTCTTGCTGGTAACTCATGCTAACAGGGCGATCGGCATTGACGATCGCTTGTTTAGTTTGGGGGATAGTTTGGTACTGACGGTGATGGGACAAATTGCTTTTATGCCCGTTTTAGTATTATCTGCGAGACTTTGCCCGAAAGGTATCGAAGCGACTTTATTTGCTTTATTAATGTCGATTTGGAATCTATCGATGTTATTGTCTCAAGAATTGGGATCTTTACTCACCCATTGGTTGGGAGTTACAGAAACTAATTTCGATAATCTCTGGCTTTTAGTAATAATTACCAATCTCTCTACTTTAATACCCCTATTGTTCCTCAATTGGTTGCCAGGAGGAGATCCGCAAGAAATTGAAAATAAAACGGATAATCTGCCGCCAACAGAATTGGCTCAACCCCATTCTCCCTTAGAACCAACCAAAATTCCAGATCTAGTTCCCAATTTGGTTAAGCCTGGAAAAAGCAACCAGTAGCAAAAAATAACACTTTAATATGATGCAAAATCTAAAACCAAAACCTAATTCTCGATCGTACGATCGCCAAGAATGGCAAAAAGGCTATCAATCTCTACCTGAAGAATACGAATATTGGATCGATGAAATTGAAGGAGAAATTCCCCAAAATTTAGAAGGGACTTTATTCCGTAACGGCCCTGGTTTGCTAGACGTACACGGTATTCCCTTGCAACATCCTTTTGATGGAGATGGGATGATTAGTGCGATATCTTTTAAAGCAGGCCGCCCTCATTTTCGCAATCGTTTTGTGAAAACAGAAGCCTATTTAGCCGAACAAAAATCTGGCAAAATGCTGTATCGTGGCGTATTTGGCACTCAAAAACCGGGCGGTTGGCTCAATAATGCTTTTGACTTTCGCTTAAAAAATATCGCCAATACTAACATTATTTATTGGGGAGATAAATTATTAGCACTTTGGGAAGCGGCCGAACCCCATCGCTTAGATCCTGGTAATTTAGAGACGATCGGACTGGAGTATTTAGATGGTATTTTAGAACCGGGCGATCCTTTTTCTGCCCACCCTCGCATCGATCCGAGTTGTAAAATGGACGGGGGCGATCGCACTTTAGTTAATTTTTCCCTTAAAGTCGGTCTTTCTTCAACTATTACTATTTACGAATTCTCACCCCAGGGTAAACTATTGCGTCGTCACGCTCACAGTTTTCCCGGTTTTTCTTTCATCCACGATTTTGCAATTACGCCCAATTATTGTATCTTTTTTCAAAATCCGGTTAGTTTCAATCCAATTCCTTTTGCTTTAGGCTTTAAAGGTGCGGGAGAATGTATTAAATATCAGTCCGATCGGCCGACGAAAATAGTCGTTATTCCCCGCAATAAACCTTATACAGATGTTAAAGTCCTCGAGGTTGCTTCGGGTTTTGTTTTCCACCACGCTAATGCTAGAGAAATTAGTGAGGATCTAATTTGTATCGACTCGATCGCTTACGAATCTTTACCTCAAGTCCAACCCGATAGCGACTATAAAGAAACTGATTTTGAAGCTTTAGCACCGGGTCAGTTGTGGCAATTTACTGCTAATTTAAAAGATGGCTCGGTAAAATCGGAGCTAATTAACCCGCGCTGTTGCGAATTTCCTGCCATTAACCCCGATCGAGTCGGCCGGGACTATCGTTATTTATTCATCGGTGCGGCCCACAATTCGACTGGAAACGCTCCTTTACAGTCTATTTTAAAGTTCGATCGCCATACTTTAAAAGAAGAACAATTTTACTCTTTTGCTCCTTCTGGATATATCAGCGAGCCAATTTTTGTCCCCAAACCAGACGCAAATAAGGAGGATGATGGTTGGATTTTAAGTTTGGTTTACGATGCTGCTGGTCACCGTTCTAAGTTAGCTATTTTAGAGGCTGAGAATTTAGACCGAGGCCCGATCGCGAAACTTTATCTTAAGCATCACATTCCTTACGGTTTACACGGTAGTTGGATCGATCGTTATTTTCTTAAATAAGCTGAAATTCGATCTTAAAAAATAATTTAGTAGGGGTATTATCTCCTGCTTTCTTTTTTTTCGATCGATTTTGTGACCAAGATCCCTTATATTTACCTATTTAGATCGCTTTGATTTAATTATACTTTATCTCTAATTTATAAAGCTAAATTTTACAGATTATAGTCCCAACTGGCTAATAAGTAATCTGGCCGCGCAACTTGGAGGATCGACTTGCTATTGAGGCTTTTAAAGATTAGATAAAGTTTCTTAATTCACCTTTCCGCGATTGGTAAAAAAAAGTAAAATTCTATTTGAGGATTGCAAAGAATTCACTTAGTGTAAAATACTTAAATATCAGTATTTTTAGCTATTTAAAAGTAAAAAATTAAAATAAATTTATAAATCCCTATCCTCAAAAATAAAATTTTATCCCGTAAAAATAAAGCAATAGAAGCATGAACAAAAACTTAAGAGTATCCATTTTTGCTATTACCGGAGCATTATTTTTATTAGTTTGTAGTTCGAGAATAGTTGAAACTTATAAAGTAAATCAAGAAGAAGCAATTTTTGAAGGTTTTTTATTAGCAACTTTTGCTGGCTATCACGGATATTTATTAAAAGGTTTATCGCAGCAAACAGAACAATAATTGAACGATAAAAACGAGCAGGAGAAAGAAAATGAAAGCAAAAATTATAAGTATTGTCGGACTAGTATTTTTACTTTTATGTGCCGGAAGAATCTATAACACTTATCAAGTAGACAAAGAAGAAGCAATTTTTGAAAGCTTTTTGTTAGCTGCGATCGCCGGCTATCATGGGGTTACTTTACGTCAATTAAACCAACAACAAAACAAACAACAAACTTAATAAAATAAAAAGTAATAAGTAACGAGTCGATCGGATTGTTTTATTTCAAGAAAAAAGACACTCAACAACAAAGATAATCTTGTTATTTTTCCTCGCACAAGTTACTTATTACTTATCGATCGTGCTATTTCCCAGCTAAAAATCCAGCCAGATTTTGCTTTTGAGTTGCTGTAGGATCTTTAATTTTTACTACCTCGTAACGACTGGGTTGAGGATCGCTTAACTTAACCGAAAAATTACGCAGTTCGTTATTATGAAATAGAGTAATTTCAACTAAATCTCCAGGTTGATAATCCTTAAGTCGATCGCTCAAATTATCCGCAGTAACTCGCATTCGATCGATAGCTAATAATTCATCTAAAGGATCTATTCCTAATTGTGCGGCATGAGATTCTGCACTGATAAATTTAATTATTGCTTTGCCATTTTCGCCTTGAACTTTAATACCCAAATCGGGAAAAGGTTCGTCATCCATGATACTTTTAACCTGCAAACCAAAAGGTTCTAGATATTCTTTAAAAGGTAACTCTTCAGTCTTATTAATATAGCGATCGCGAAAATCACTTAAATCTAAATCCGCTACTGTCTCGATAACTTGCCAAAGATCGTCGGGACTAAAACCGATTTCTTCCTTACCAAACTTGTCCCACATTTTAACCATAACATCGTCGAGCGATCGCTGATTTTGGTGACGAGATCTAATTAATAAATCTAATAATAAACTAACCAATTCTCCTTTTAAATAGTAAGAAATTTGGCAATTATCGCTATTAAGATCGCGGCGATATAATTTTATCCAAGCATCAAAACTAGATTCGCCTAAAGCTTGTACTTTTCGCCCGGGAGTATTTAAAAACTTAGTAATATCTTTACTTAAATTTTGCAGAAAAGTTTGAGTGTTATAAATTCCCGCTTGCATGGGAATTAGTAAGTCGTAATAACTAGTAGCACCCTCACAAAACCATAAAGAAGAGGTATAATTTTCTTGATAATAATCGAAACTTTCTAAAGCTAAAGGACGAATTCTTTTAACATTCCAGAGATGAAAAAATTCGTGAGCGACTAATTGAATGAAACGATTATATTTATCGCGATCGCGAAAACTGAAACGAGGATAATTTAAAGAACAAGAATCTTTATGTTCCAAGCCACCAAAACCGCTATCGGAGAGATGGAGAATAAATAAATATTGAGAATAAGGCAATCCGCCAAACAAATCTGCTTCTACTTGAATAATCTTTTTAGTATCTTCAATAATTTTATCTGGTTCGGCATTACCTTTACCCCAAATAGCTAATTTATGGGGAATTCCTGCGACTGTAAATTCATAAATATCCTGAATGCCAATTTCAAAAGGACTATCAACTAAAGTATCGAAATCTTTTGCTTGAAAACTATTAGCAGATCCTGAAATCGGGGGTAAAGCAGTACTTATTTTCCAATCCGATCGCGGGGTAATAATTTTAACTTCGATCGGTGAATTTTCCCAGCCAGATATAGAGAAAAACAATGCCGCTCCATTAAAATAACCGTGAGTAGCATCTAAATGGTTGGTGCGAACTGTGAGATCGTTAGCAAAAATTCGATAAAAAACCGTTATTTCCGTAACATTTTCCGTATCGATTTGCCAAGAATTTTTACTTGTTTTGCTACTCGGTAAAGTTTGCTGAGTTCGATCGCAAGTAGCAGAAAAATCTTGTAAAAGTCTGGAATATTCGCGAACTAAATAAGATCCTGGAGTCCAGACAGGCATTTTCAGATCCAGTGTAGCAGCAGACCAGTCCCTCACTTGTAAAGTCACCTCAAATAAATGAGATGCGGGGTTAGGCATAGCAACTTGATAAACAATCTTTGGTGTAGTCGTGGTGCTGGGAAATGCTTTAGTAGCGGTGGCTTCGGTCATTACAATTCTATAAATGTTTGGCTAGGTGTAAAATCTGTTTGAGGTTAGTTATGCATAGAGTGGCATTGTCGCGATCTATTTCGATCCAACCCTTATTTTCTAATTTTTCCATAATTTTTTGGCATTCTTCTAGGGTAGTACCGCTGATGTCTGCCAAATCCTGGTAAGCTAGATTAAAAATTTCCTTACCTTTTTCAGTATGTTCGCCGTATTGTTCGGCTAAAAATATCAAGGTTTGAGTTACTTGTAGCGCGATCGATTCGTGGTTGAAGAATTGACGATTTTTTAAGTGACGCACCCTTTTGAGCATCAATTGCAACATCCGATGCTGTAATTGGGAATCTTGAAGCAAAATTTGAATGAAGCGTTGAGCAGAAATACTGATTAAACTAACTTCAGTTAAAGTAATTACCGAAGTCGATCGAGGATATTCATCTAAGATCGCGCTTTCTCCGTAGAAATCTCCTCGTCCCATCACTTCTATCGTAATCGCTCTTCGATCGCCTATTTTTGCCATTTTCACCCAACCAGAGGCAATAAAATAAACAGCAGTCCCCCACAATTCTTCTGTCAGTACGGTTTGGCCTGGCGGATATTTGCATTCTCGAGCAATGGACAAAATCCACTTCATCGTTTGCGGATCGGCGTTGTTAAATAAGGGAAAATGCTCGCTGAAAGCTAAAGAATCCATTCAAGGTTAAAACTGGCTACGGCTTTTAGATTGCCTACTTTAATCATTACACCGCAGTTCGCTCGAATATTACCACTCTTTATATATAAGTAAATTTTATCTTAAAAATCAAAAACTCCTTAACGGGCTTCATTCGTAAAACAGAGGTTTCGAGGTCACGAGGCCGAAGGATCTATCTTAGATTTCTATGTGGTATAAATATTAAGGTTTGCAAATTTTACCTTTTTGGGAAGTTAACCGATTAATTAAACAAAAAAAATCGCTCTGAGTTGCCATAAGGTTGAAATACTTGGCGAAATTGAGTTTTAAGGCTTCAAGCTTTTAATTTTATGGATAGTTTCGTAGCAGCAAGATATTCAAAGATGACAGGAAAGTAATTTATGACAGGATTAAGCATCAAACCAGAGAATGTCAAGAGAAAGGCGATCGCACCAGAATTACAACTTCGAGATATCCTCAAAACACTCCCAAGCGAGGTATTTATCAAAGATCCTCGGAAAACTTGGCTTAAAGTAGTTATCAATGTCGCTTTAGTAATTTTAGGTTATTGCGGGCTTGCTTACAGTCCTTGGTTTTTGTTACCCTTATTTTGGGTTTTTACTGGAACGGCTTTAACTGGTTTTTTCGTGATCGCTCACGATTGCGGCCACAGATCGTTTTCTAATAACAACCGAATTAACGATATAGTCGGACATATAGCACTTTTACCCTTAATTTATCCTTTTCATGCTTGGCGCATTTTGCACGATCGCCATCATAAAAATACCAACAAATTAGGCGTAGATAATGCTTGGGACGTTTTTACTCCAGAATATTATCAGAGTTTGCCTCCTTTAGTAAGATGGGCTTACCGCAGAATGCGAGGTCGTTTTTGGTGGTTGGGTTCGATCGCTCACTGGTTTAAATTACACTTCGATTGGAATCAATTTGAAGGCAAACAAAGAGAACAAGTAAAATTGTCGGTAATCGTAGTATATATTACTATGGCAACTGTTTTTCCCACTCTGTTAATTACTACCGGAGTTTGGGGCTTAATTAAGTTTTGGTTGCTGCCCTGGTTGGTTTATCATTTCTGGATGAGTACTTTTACCATCGTCCACCACACTACACCGGATATTCCTTTTAAACCCCCAGCAACATGGCACGAAGCAGAAGCACAGTTATCTGGTACGGTACACTGCGATTATCCTCGCTGGGTAGAATTTATGTGTCACGATATTAACGTCCACATTCCCCACCATATTTCTACTGGTATTCCTTGGTACAACTTGCGCAAAGCTCATCAAAGTTTAAAGGAAAATTGGGGCGAATATCTCTATGAAACTAAGTTTTCTTGGTCTTTGATGAATAACATTGCTGACACTTGTCATTTACATAATGCTGAAACTAATTATTACATGACTTTTCAAGAGAATCAGCAACGAAAGTAATAATTATTCCATTTCTTTGTTTTTGAAGCGGGCAATTTTTGATAATTGTCCGTTATTTTTTTTATCGATCGCACTTTATGAAGGGACGTACCATGGTACGTCGGTACGGAAGTCAGAAATAAAATTTTATCTCATAGACAGCGTAATTTTTCGGCTAATCGTACGATCTGTGACATAATTTACAAAGCTTTTAAAATGGTTTAATTTTTTTTAAAATAAGGTTATCATTTTCAGGATAGAAATTTAAAGAGCGATTTTAAATAAAAGTAGATTTTATTTTAGATCGGCAATCTTTAGTTTTTTAACTCGATCGTCGCTCGACTCAAAAGTTATAAAGGAATAGAATGTTAGGATTTAAGCTAAGACATACGAGTTATAAAGGAATTAATTTAACTGAATTAATCAGAAAAATAAAATTGCGTTTAAAATACGGCAAGCAACTTAAAAATCAAAATTTTTCGAGAAGTAATGGGGAAAGCGTTTCTTTTCAAAAAAATATAAAATGTTATCTAGCAGGTTGTGCTTGTCATACTAATAGTTATATTTGGGTTTCCGATCGATTGAAATGTCTTTATTTTGAAATACCCAAAACCGGCTCGCGATCGCTCAGAGATGTTTTACTATATAACCAGCAAGAAAATTACGAATTTTATAAGTATCATGGAACTCCATTAGCAGCGTCTCAAAAATTTTCGAGTTACTATAAGTTTGCCATAATTCGCTCTCCTTATCAAAGAATGGTTTCTAATTATAAAATGTTCTTGCTTTCTGGAGAAGAAATTAGAGTAAAACAAATAGAAGGATTGTTTGAGAAAGATTATACAGAATTATCCCAATTATCTTTAGAAGAATTTATAGAATTAGCTAAAAAATATCCAAATCATCATTGGGAACAATATCGGGAATATTTACCAGCATATAAAAATGAATCTGGAAAATGGGAAATACTTTTAGATCGATTGGGAACTACTGAAAACCTGTTTGAAGATTGGCAAGAAATTACAAAAAATATCGGGATAAAAGATCGGCTACCTCATTTAAATACAACAAAAAAAATTCAAACAGAAACAATTGTATCAGAAAAGGCAAAAGTAGAAATAGAAGAATTGTTTGGGGAAGATTTAGAAATTTACGAACTTGTCGATCGAGATATTGTCAAGCAAATTTAAAGAAATGTTATTTAAAAAAAAATTACCGAATCGAACTGCGATCGGTTTAATAAAAAGAGATATTATTTATTTTAGTAGCGGGATAACTAGAAAAATTTTGCATTCGATCGCGGCAAATATCGATCGTAAAACAGTTCCCAAGCCGCCAAAAATCGCAGTAAAAAGATTAAAAGAAAATCCAATTATTTATCCAGAAATGGACGAAAAAATTGGCAATAATATAAACGGCCCTTCATTAATCAAAGTTCCCGAATGGGTCGAAAATCCTTTAGGTAAATATTATCTCTATTTTGCCCACCATCAAGGTAGTTACATTAGGTTAGCATATGCAAATAATATTGCAGGCCCTTGGAAAATTTACGATCGAGGAGTATTAAATTTAAAACAGTCTTATTTTAAAGATCATGTTGCTTCTCCAGATCTGAAAATAATGGCCGATCGCCGCGAAATTTGGCTGTACTATCATGGCTGTACCCATGGAGAACCGCAAATGACAAGGATGGCTATTTCTCGAGATGGACTCAATTTTACAGCAAATCCAGAGATTTTAGGTAAACCCTATTGGCGAATTTTCGAGTGGGATAATTATTATTATATTTTAGAAAAACCAGGTCAATTTTTAAGATCTAAAACGGGATGTAAAGATTTTGAAAGCGGGCCTAATATAAGTTTATATTTACCGAATATGAGACACGCAGCAGTTAGAGTAAGAGATAATATACTGGATATATTTTATTCAGAAATACGCGGCCGTCCCGAGCAGATATTATTATCTACCATCAAACTTACCCCAGACTGGAAAGAGTGGATACCTTCTCAACCAGTAACAGTATTGAAGCCAGAAACGGACTATGAAGGGGCAAATTATCCGATTTTAGCCTCAAAAACTGGAATGAGTCGTCAGCCAGTTTGTCAGCTTCGAGATCCTGGTATTTTTGAAGAAAATGGTAAAACCTACTTATTGTATTCTGTTGCTGGAGAAAATGGAATTGCGATCGCAGAAATTACGATCGAATCTTAATTAAGAATTATTTTTTATTTTTTGCTTTTGCTTTTGCTTTGGTTTTTTCTAAGGCTTCTTCTTTTAAATAAATACTATCGCTTTCTATTGCCAAACAAATTTTACCTCTTTTTCTCCCTTCAGAATCGACCAAATCGGAAAAATATACTTTAACGCTTAAATTTTTATTTTCTTTCGTGATTAAATCTAAGGTAAAACAATCTTTAGCTATATCGTCTAACTTTATCAATTCATCTATTTCTAAATTATTATTTTTAGAGATTATACTCTTAATTGGCTTACCAATTAAATCTTTTTCTGCATAACCTAAAATATCGAGAACATTAGAATTAACCTTCTGAATTTTATTTCGCTCGTCGATAACTATAATACTTTGAGAAATCGAATTAATAATACTGTCGAGATAAGACTTAGAGATAATTTTCTCTTTTAACTGTTCGATCGTCTTATTAAAATATTGAGTTAAATCTCCTAATTCATCATCGGGATTTTTAGGTTGAATGGGATTGTATTCTAAAAAATTCAGCCCCATTTCAAAAGTTGCTAATTTTAATTTTCTAATTGCTGGATAGATCGAATCGTATAAATAAATAAACAATATTAAACTAATGACAAAAGTCAAAAGCATATGAGTTTTAATTACTGAGATATTTTCGCGAGCTAATTTTTGGTTGTGTAATTGAGATTCTATAATTTCTTCTGTACTATCTTGATAATAATCCCTAACTAGAGGAAAAATAGATTCTCTCATAGTTTTATTACTAGCTGCCAAATAAAAAACCGTCTCGCCACTTCTTTGCAATCTAAATTGCGAGTAATTATTCCATTCTTCTCGATAAGATTCGAGGGTTTCAAGAAGGATATCTAGATTTTCAAGATTGTTACTTTCATCGTTGATTTTTTGCTGTTTCCTAAGATTATCTAGTGGTAAATCTTCTAAGATTAGCTTTTGTGATTTATTTATTTTTCTTGCTTCTATGATACTTTTTTCCAATTGATTTAAAGCAAACTCAACTTGAATTTGATATTCTTCTAGTTTGAGAGAATCTTGAGAATTAATCTGACTTTCAAGTAAGATTTTTTCGTTTAAATCTTGAATAGAGTGAATCGAGGCAAACATATCACCAGCAGCTTTATTTTCTCGAATCATACCAGAAACAACTTCTTCACTGTGAGATTGAATTTTTGACTCGACTTTAATTGTAAAAACACTCACCGTTCCTAATAATAAAGAACTGCCACCCAAAACTAAAACTAATTTCTGCCAAATTTTCATAACAACTAATATTTTTTGCGATCGCTTTAAACTGTCTTAATTCTAGAATTACAAAAATAGCGTCACTTAACTTGAGTATTTTGACTAAATTTACTACTCGTTTTAATCCTAAATCGTTTAGAGCTAGAATTTTTTAAAAAATAACAATTCACCCTAGATTTCCATATTTAATTTATTGCGTCGCAGTACTATCGAATTTTTTGATATATTTTGCGATCGAAATTACACCAATTTATACATAAAAGAAGTACATAAAAATCCTCTAATTTTTGATTGAAGAAGCCCGATCGCCAAACATTGAGCTTGAAATTGCTACCGTAGATGTAAAATGTACGAACTCTGTTAGATAAAAACAAGATAACTAATGAAAAATCGACCAGCAAACGCGATCGCGACAGAAATAAAAACCCAAATTGCGATCTTGGGCATATTTTTAGCAATATTTTGGGGTGTAGAAACTATCGATGTGCGGCTCGTTGGATAAATAATAAAGATCCACACCTGAAAAGGTCAATAGGGAAGGATGGGAATAACTTTAAAATTAGGTTCTACCGATCCGAAACCGAGATAACTTAACTTTCGTGAAGGTGAAAATGGTATTTTAAAATACGATTAAGTCCTTCCCCCTAAGTGCAAGGGTGACAGCGTTTTTCCCAGCGAGATACTGTAGCAAGGTATTTGGCTGAAGCGGAAAATCTGCATCTGACTAAGAACAGCGCAAGCGAATTCTCGATCGAACCATCGTAATTTCTGGTTAACATAAAATCAGGTAAACGTCAAGTATCGATTTGAACGTTCGCACTTACCAAAACCCGGTGGAGAGAGAGGTTCTAAGGTCAGGAACTACGGAAGTTAGGAACGAGTTAAAAGGACGGGAATTGTTCCTTGATGAGGCGTTTCAGGAAACGTCTTTACAAATAACAAGGTAGTTGCTCGCGTAAGAAACAACCCGACCTGGGGATCGAGTCCGAAGCCAAAGCTGGAGTGTAATACTCGAGATATGCTGACAGACTCGCTGTATGTGGGAGGTACGTCCGCAAATAGGAGTGAATATGTCCGTAACTGAAATTATTTTAAAAGAGGAATGGGATAAAATCGACTGGATCGAAGTCGAAACAAGTATCTTTCAGCTCCAAAAGCGGATTTACAAAGCCTCGATATCTGAGAATATACCAGCATTGCGAAGATTGCAAAAGTTGTTACTATCTTCTCGACGGGCTAAATTATTGGCTGTCAAACAGGTATTTGAATTACCTGCTAGAGAAGGGGCGATCGCCGGTATCGATGGGGTTAAAGATTTGTCTTCCCGTCAATGTTGGGATCTGGCTCGAGATTTAGAAATAAGTCCGAAATGTTCTGCCCCCAGAAGGCTCTATTTGGCAGAATTAGGCGGTAAAGAGGGCGATCCTTTAAAAGTGCCGACGATGTTCGATCGAGCGGTTCAGGCTTTAATTTTGCTGGCTCTAGAGCCAGAATGGGAGGCCCGTTTCGATCCTAATTCTTATGCTTATCGACCGGGGCGATCGCTCCACGATGCTCTTAAGGCTATTTGGCTGGCGATCGCTCCTCAACCTCAATATTTTCTAACTGTCGATTTAGCTTTTTGTTTTAATGAAGTTAATTATCTTTTGCTTTTGGATCGGTTTAATACCTTTCCGAAATTAAGAAGGCAATTAAAAATCTTACTTAAAAAGGGCGTTATCGATTGGAATTTATGGGGTAAAAGAAAACAGCACGGTGTTGAATTTGAAAAAGCTGCGATCGGACAGATAATTACTCCTTTTCTTGTTAATGTTTTTTTTCAAGGTATGGAAGAGTATTTAAAAAAAGATTTTGAATCGACAGCAAATCCAGTTAAAGTAGTTCGTTATGCCGACGATTTAGTTCTTTTTTCTACCGATCTTAAAGCACTCGAAAAATGCCGAGGATTGCTTTATAAATTCTTAGAAAATATCGGGTTAAAATTTAACGACAGCCAAAGTCATTTAGGTCATACTTTAGAGGAATTTGGCAGCAATAAACCTGGATTTGATTTTCAGACTTATAACATTCGCCAATTTTCCACTAAGTTAAAAGCTTGCGGTTTTACCACCCAAATAGCACCTTCAAAAGATGAATTCAAACAACACTATCGCGAACTTGCCGATCTCGTTAAAAGCTGCAATGCTAAAACTCAAGGTCAATTAATCGGCAGATTAAATCCAATTATTCGCAATTGGTGTCGAGAGCGATCTTTTTGGAATTCTAGTAAAATTTTTAACAAACTAGATTACCAACTTCATCAACGTTTGTGGCGTTGGGGCATTCGTCGCCATCCGAAAAAAGGTAAAAAATGGATCGCTAGTAAATACTGGCATACAATTGGCGATAGTAAATGGGTTTTTGCTGCTTTTGAAGAAGGCAAAAAATCGATCCACTTGCTAAAACATACCCAATTTGGTGCTGGTAAAAGATGGCATCAGATCGATCCGATCCGATCGCCTTTCGATAGCGATGAAGATGGATATTGGCAGCAAAGAATTAGTTTGTCAGAAATATATTATCCCAGATATCGATCGACGGTGCAAGTTAAAGGCACTAGCCGCGTACTGAGGAGCCGTGTGAGGTGAAAGTCTCAAGCACGGTTTTGCAGCCGAGTTAGAAGGGTAACTTTTTAGCTTAGGTTAACCAATTTGTTTTCCGAGGTGGATTAGACATCTACGGAATTATACCCAAAAATCCGATCGGTTTGAGAGGTATTTTATTTGCTCCTTTCATTCATGGAGATTTTCAACATTTGATCGCCAATACTGTTCCTTTTCTAACCCTCGGTTGGTTAGTAATGTTACAAAGAACTAGCGACTTTTTTATCGTCACTGCTTGGACTATGTTAGTCGGTGGTCTCGGTGTGTGGCTGTTTGGTATGCCAAAAAGCGTCCATATCGGTGCTAGTATCCTTATTTTTGGCTATTTAGGATTTTTACTCCTCAGAGGCTACTTCCAAAGAAACGTACCTTCGATTTTGTTATCGATCGTAGTTGCTTCTATTTACGGTAGCTTAGTTTGGGGGGTTTTACCTTCACAACCAGGAATTTCTTGGGAAGGTCATTTATTTGGCTTTATTGGTGGGGCGATCGCCGCTCGATATATAGCGAAAAAAAGTTCTAAATATTCGTAAAAGGGCCTCTTTATAATTGATTCTCAATCCGCTAATTTTAGCGGACTTTTTTTGTATCTTCCAACAGTGCGATCGAGAATTTATCTGAATTAAATTTAATTTATAACTATGCAACTAGAATTAATATTAGAAGCTCCACAAAAAGAGCGGATATTTTGGAAAATTTAGCTTAATTTAGCGCAAATACATCTAAAGATAGAAGAATTTAAGCAGATAGTTTCTTAAACTGGCAATCGGAAACAAATGTTATCTCTAAAAACTAGCTAGACTGACTAGATATGTTATGGAGAAAACTTAAATTCAATGAATTATTTGAGTTGGAATTAAGAGCGAATTTCAACTTAATTCATAAATTCGATTTTATAATTGCGATCGAGGAAAAATTTAAATCGATCGAATCTAATTAACTAAAATCTCAATCCAATAAAAGAAAATGCCCAATAGAATTAAGCGTGTAGTTATAACCGGGCCCGTAGGTGTCGGAAAAACTACATTGATTCGCACTATAACAAGAAACCAATTCGTCGATACCGAAAGATTAGCAACAGATATGACCAAAATGCTCAAACCAAAAACAACAGTCGGGATGGATTTTGGTAGATTTCAAATCGACAATAATTTTATCTTTCATTTATACGGAACTCCGGGACAATCAAGATTTGATTTTATGTGGGATTTTTTAATTAGTACTGCTGATGCTTATGTTCTATTAGTACGTGCCGATCGTTTCGAACAATTAAGTAACGCTCGTAAAATGCTTAATTTTATGAATCAAAGGACACGAGTACCGATGCTAATTGGTTTAACTAATTACTCGGCTAAAAATGCTTTAAGTAAGGAAAAAATTGCCGAAAATATCGGCTACAATAACAGCAAAGATAGAGCTTCATTTATCGAAGTAGATCCGCAAAATTTTACTGAAGTAAAAAATATTCTCAATGTTTTATATCGAGAGATTCAAACCAATTCTGTAACTAAGTCTCGTCCTAATTTCCTAACTAAATCTAATCGACCACAAAATCGCTCTGAACTTTATAAAAAAGCTCTTCAAAATCAGAAATCTCGCCGCACAAATCGACCTACTTCTCAAACTCCTAAATATACTCCATTATTTGAAGATTTGAACTTTTAAATATTTCAACTAATTTAATTTTTTCACAATAAACACAGGTGTTTATCTTTGGCTTTCTTCTGTTTCGATCGCAAGTTCGATCGAGCTATAAATATAAGTAAAAGTTTTGCTTATCCCAAGTTTAGTTTGGAAATTTCTATATTTTTTAAATTTAATAAATCTTAAAAATGCCATTTTAACGATTTTTAGTCACGAAAGTATTGCTTTCTAGCTTTTGATGTGATATTCTTATTTTCTATAATTTAAAAAAATATATTATGATAGGTTAATATGACTATTTTTCAAATAAGTCATCTCAAGCCTTATAAATCGAAGCTAAAAATAGTTTTCTCTCGAAATTACCAGAAATCAGTTAAATAGATTGTCTAGTCTATAAAATAGCCTATCTTGACAAAAACGATCGAATGTGTAGAGACAAATAAGCTAAAATTGTTGCAGAAATCTTATAGAAAGACTATTTAAATAAACTAAAAGAAATTGTCAGCTAATTGTAGCTAAAGTTTTAATCCCTTTAATAAGTTTTAGAGATCGAGCAGGAATTTTATAATATTTTAAGATAACCTTATCGCCCAATTCAATTAAGTCTCCATGTTTGAGTAAATGAGAAGAACAGTATTGTCGATTGATTGCTAGCCCGTTGCTGCTTGTTTTACCTTTAAGATCGCCATCGTAAATCCAAAAACAATGATTGTCTAATTTAACCTTATTACTATTGACAGAAAAAGAATAATTGTTTATGTCGTTTAAATTATTTTTAGGTTTTTTGATAATAGTAGCATGATAACGAGATACTTGACGATCTTTAACTACGATCGAATTCTTTGGACTGCGACCTAGAGAGTAACACTCTTTCTTCTTTCTACCATATTTGAAAAATTTACTTTTAGCTTAATCTAGATCTCCATTTACAAGCAATTATTTTATTTGTTACTTGGCTTTATTAGAAGCTAGCAACCCCAACAATTTATCGACTATAAAATTAATTATTGGTAAGACAATTGCCAAGATAATAGTCGATTTATTTATTTGTGAAATAGATAAAATAGAAGTACTAAAATTAACTTCAATCCAAACCATAATACCTAAAAGAATCGCCAAACTTAAGCCGATAAAAAGAGATTTAAACACCACCTCCGTAAGCTCGATATCTTGATTCTTTTGAACGAATTTGGCATAAATGTAATCGAGAATTCCTAAAAATATACCGCTCAAAAATCCAGCAACAATTCCGATTAATATACTTTGTTGGAATTCTGTTAAATCGGGCATGATCGAAAATCTTTTTTAATAGAGTAATAGCAAATAAATATTATACACCAATAAAACTCGATCGAACCGCGAGCAAAAAAAATAATCCACTATCTTACCTTGAGATAATTTTTGTATATATATTTTTAGATATGAGAATCAATGCGATCGGCCTCGGAAATTTTATCTTTATTTTCTCAATTCTCCGATGAGATAAAATTAAACTATGAAAGCAATTATCTGTGGCTACTACGGGAAAGGAAATAGTGGTGACGAAGCACTATTAATATCGCTATTGCAAATGCTGCCAAAAAATGTCACTCCGATCGTTCTTTCTGGAAACCCCCAACAAACCAAACAAAAATATCAAGTCGAAACTTGCGATCGAGCTTCTGCTTTCCCTATTTTAAAAGCATTCGACGCAGCCGATCTTTTTATTTGGGGTGGAGGAAGTCTGATCCAAGATGTTACCAGTATTCTCAGTCCTTTTTACTATATTGGTTTAATGTCATTGGCACAGCAAAAAGGATTAAAAACTATTGCTTGGTCTCAAGGTATCGGGCCTCTAAAATATCCTTGGACGCGATCGATGACAAAAAAACTCTTGCAACATTGTACTGCTATTAGCGTTCGCGATCGAGCCTCAGCCAAACTACTCTCTGATTGGCAAATTCCTTTTACCCTCGCACCAGATCCTGTTTTTGCATTAAAAAGTAAATCTGTCAAGGGTTTATGGGAAACAAAAGCACCTAGAGTAGCAGTAATTTTAAGACCCCATCCCCAACTTACTCCCGATCGCCTAGAAAATTTAACTAAAGCGATCGTCAGTTTTCAAAAAGCCACCGACACTTATATCTTGCTCGTACCCTTTCAACCAGTGCGAGATCTAGAAATAGCTCGCGGTATTTCTAAACGACTTCCCCCATCTTCCCATCAAATTATTACTTTAGAAGATCCTCGGGAATTAAAAGGCTTGTTTTGTGGTGTCGAAATGACGATCGCGATGCGCTTGCACGGTTTAATTATGGCCGCATCCGAAGGTTGTCGCTGTTTTGCGATTGGCTACGATCCTAAAGTAACTCAGCTCAAAGAACAATTAGACTTCCCCGGATGGGAATTGAAAGAGCTTCCAGAAGATCCCAATCTTATTTGTACCGCTTGGCTAGAAGCATACGCTAATAGCGACCCTTTAAGCCCCGATAAGATACAATTCTTAATAGATCGCGCTTTAATTAATCGCGAACTGCTAGTTAAAATTTGCGATCGAGACTTGAAATAAAATGTGTCTCCACCGACAAGCTGAATTTATAGATTTTTTTAATAATTTTTGTAAGACAGCTTCGCTCGTATTGCGGTTTATGGTAGCATTATTTCGATGGAACAAGAAAATAATTGAGGGACAATAATTTAGAATAATTGTCGATAAATATTTACAAAGCTTTAAGTTAGCAAGTTTGGCAATTATTTCGTAAGCTTAAATATGGAAATTTACCGAAAAATATCGCAAAAATCGGGATAAATTGAGCCATTCGATCGATATATTATTTTGAACTAAACTAAATTTGTATCTATGAAGTTCCAAGTCTCGATCGTAAATTTAATCGAGTAGATTATAAATTGACAAAGAAAAACAGTCAATAATGTTTAATTTTTATTGAGTTCGATAGCTTAAAAATGTGTAAAAGCAGACAATAATTAATTAGGAGCAATCGAGAAAGAGAAAAAAATATCACCAAAAATATTCAGCTGAAAACATAATTATCGTCGCCGAAAAATCGAGAAAATTATGAGTAACAATAAAAATATTTCCAATCAAAACGACGGCAGCAATCAATTAGATTTGAATAGAAATTTTGAAGAAACTAATTGCCAAACCGAGTCAGAAGATATTAGTAAACAAGAAACAGAAGTGTCTAATAGTAACTTTGCTGATAGTATAGATTGGTGCAGCGAAGCCCACAAATTGCGCCAACACAACCGAGAATTAATCAAAAAAATAGTCCAGTTAGAGCAAAATTTACAAGAAGATCGAGAAGCATTAGAATCGCAAATTTTAAGAACGAGAACCGGAGAAGTTACGATCGCCCAGCAAAATGAAGAACTTCAAGCCGATCGAGAACAGATCCACAATTTAACTAGGGACGTAGACGAATTACAAAGCACAATTCAAAGACAAAACATCCTCGTTGAAACCCTCTCAAAACAATTAGAAACAACCCAAGAACAAATCGCTCGAGTAGAGCGGGAATCTGCCTTAATTCAAAAAGAATACGATCGAAAAACTCAAAAACTTGGCAGCACAGAAAAACAAATCGACGAATTAACAACTCGGTTGTACAGACAACAACGTTATACCCTAGAATTAAAAGCAGCCTTAGACGAATGTCTTGAAGTTCCCGCTCCCAACAACTCAATTCAACAACAATTAAACCGCAGCAACTCCTCAAATTTAAGTTCCAAAGTAAACGCGATCGAACCTTGGTCGGCCCGAGAAAACGAATCTGAAATTGCAGGATCGACCGCTCCGATAGCAGAATCAGAACCAAAACAAGTTGCACCTAAAAAGATCGACTTGCCCAATTTAAACGGTAACAACACCACAAACAGAGAATACCCAGTACCTCAACAATCCCCTTCAACTCAAAATAGAGACCTCTCACCAACTAGATCGAGAAAGAAAGCCAAATCCAAAACAAAGATCGACTTACCCAAATTACCTCGCTATCGTTCCTCTTGAGAGTAGATCGCAGCTCAAAAGTTGGTTAAATTGACCGGATAAATTTCACTTTCAGACAAATTTAATCCAATCGAAGCCACAGCCTGTTGCAAATCTAACAACATAATATTGATAGTAGAATTCTCATAAGGACAAACAGCAACGTGATTGGCTAAATTACTAATTTTTTCCTTGTAAGACTTAGGTAAAGTATAAATTGAAGATAGAGGTAATTCGATCAAGCTAGGAGGTTCGTCTACCGGAATAGCAGAGAGATTGCCTTTACGGAAATGAGTCAAGACCAGAAATTGTTCTTGAGTAGATAAAAATTGATTTTGATAATCATCTTGGCGATGAGGTTGAACCCGAGCCAAAAATTGATGTAAATCTAAAATCGGTAAAGCTTGTTCTTCAAGATGAACCAGCTTTCTATTACCCAGATCGCTGCAGATCGCCATCGAAGAGCGAATTACTTTAAACACCGCCGAAACAGGAAGAGCCAGTAAATGTCCCGCAATATCAAAAACTATCGCTTTAGTAGTTTCAGTTGCAGAATTGGCTTTTAACGAAGACATTGAACTCATGACTTAAATTATTAACAACAGCAATCAAATTATTTGAGAATTTCGTTTAATGTTGAAATTAGCTCGGTTTCCGAATATGGTTTAGTTAAGTAAGCAGAAGCTCCCAACTCAGAAGCAATCTGACGATATTTATTACCCCCACGAGAAGTAAGCATTACCACCGGAATGTTAGTTAAATTAGGATATTGACGCATTTTATTTAAAAATTCAAATCCGTTAACCCGAGGCATTTCTACATCGCAAACGATTAAATTAACCGTATTTTCTCGATCGAGCAATTCTAAAGCCTCTTGTCCGTCACCAGCTTGGTAAACTTGGTAGCCAACTTTTTCTAAAGTTCTCGACAAACTTCTGCGTAAAGTTAAAGAATCGTCTACTACTAACAAAACGATCGATTTTCGAGCCTTATTTGCAGGTGGTAACTGATGCATTCCTCCCAACCAACCGCCCGAATTAGAAGGAAGTAAAGCAGAACTCAAAGAGTTAGTAAAATTGCTATTAGTATGGCGGATTTTTTTTGTTGAGTGTTCGATTAACTGTTCTATATCGATCGCTAAAGCTAACCTACTGCTGCTGAGAATACAGCAACCATATATATATGGTGCGGGGCTGATAGTATCTCCTAAAGGCCTGAGAACTAATTCTTTTTCTCCTAAGATTTGTTCGACTTGTAAGCCGCTCAAACCGTTAGAAGTTCGCAATAATACCACCGGATCTTGTTGTGTTAAAAGCCCTTCAGTTGCCATCAAAGCACCAGATCGATCGTTGCCATTTAAAAAATGAGAACTCAAACTTGAATATTCGATTAATTGGGATAATTTATGTACTGGAACTAAAATTTCTTCCTCTTCTTCTTGCCAGCGTAAAACAACTTGTCGCGATATTCCTTGATGTTCGTTTTGGCGATCGTAATTATCGATTTTTTTACCTAAAATACCGAGACGATTGCTTTGAGGAATAATGATTTGTTCTACCGTATCTACAGGCAATGCATAACAGATACCTTTTGCCTTGCAAATTAACAATTCTGTTATTGTTAAAGATAGAGGAATTTGTAGAGAAAAAGTAGTTCCTTTACTAGGAATGGAATCGATCGTTACAGAACCTTCAACAGCTTGCAATTGAGAACGAACCACATCTAAACCCACTCCTCGACCCGATAAATCTGTTATTTTATCTGCAGTAGAAAATCCAGGTTCGAAAAGAAATTCGTGTATTTTGTCTTTAGTCATTCCCTGTAACTGTTCTGGAGTAACTAAATCCATTTCGATCGCTCTGCGAGCAATTTTTTCTGTATTTATTCCATTACCATCGTCTTTGATTTCTATAGTAGTACGATTGCCTTGATGGTATGCTTTGATTTCTATTTTGCCAGTTTCGGTTTTGTTGCGTTCTCGTCTTTTTTCTGGGCTTTCTATACCGTGATCGAAAGCATTTCTAACTAAATGTAATAAAGGATCGTATAATTTTTCGACAATTGCTTTATCTACTAAAACCTCCGTTCCTAATAATAATAATTCTGCTTTTTTATTATTAGAGCGATTTAATTGTTTCAGTAAAGGAGGAAAGCGATTTAATAATACTTTTAAAGGTTGCATTCTGGCATTAGTTAAATCATCTCTGAGGTGATTTAATTGCCGTTTTTGCGTCTCTCTCGACAGTCGCGATTGTTTGGCAACTCCTGCAATTGTTTCTACGATCGCTTCTAATTGAATTGCACGATCTATTGTTTTCTTAACTAGCAATTGTAAATCGCTGTAAGAATCCATTTCTAAAGCATCAAAATTGGCATTTAGTAAATCATTATTTCGTTTTGGTATCGTCCATTTTTCCGTTTCAATCCATTTACTATCCGACCAATTTAATAATTCATTAAGATCGTGTTTGTGTTCCTTAAATTGGTCTAAAAGCTCTTGGACGATCGAGCGCAATCTTTCGTCCTGATTGCCTTGTTGATTTTGGTTAATTAATAATTCACCAGTAATGTGATTGAGTCTTTCCAATCGTTCGATTTCTACTCTCACGCTTCCCGAAAGTCGATCGGGACGTTTGATTTTAGAATTTTTCGGCTGAGATTTAATTTTAATTGGTGCCGGCTTGGTTTCTGGGGATTTTTTAACAGTTGTTTGCTCTACTTGTTTCACTGGATTTGTATTTAAATTAGCTGATTGAATCTCCCTTGGCTCGATAGAAACAGTTTCAGAAACTTGTGATTTCTCGCGGGAAGTCTCATCTACATTGTTTTCTGGATCGTCGACGGGAATATTAGCAAAAATTGTTTGCAAACTAATACTAGAATTGTTACTTTCTTGAAGTTGGATCTCCTGATTTTCTGCCGTTCGATCGTCTTCGAGATCGACAGCATCAAAAGCTTGAGATAAAGAAACAG
>CAYWIH010000044.1:28915-32257 GCA_964458305.1 uncultured bacterium
GCAGTTGCAGAACTTTCAAGATCGACAGCATCAAAAGCTTGAGACAAAGAAACAGGTGCAGTTGCAGAACTTTCAAGATCGACAGCATCAAAAGCTTGAGACAAAGAAACAGACTCAGTTTCAACTAGAGCTAATGCTTGTAAAGTAGGAGAAGGAAAACCACCAGAAGAGCGATCGCCATCTAAAACAATTTTTTGAGCCACCCGAAAATCTTCGATCGCCTGGGTTGCAATTTCTTTGACTCGATCGCCATTATTATCGAGAGCAGTAATAGTAGTAGCGGCAATTTCACCAAAACCTGGCAAACCAAAAGATTCGGCAATACCCAAAAAAACTTCCGCTTTTTGGCGCAAAACAGACTCTAAATTTTCAGGATTAGCATTTTCAATTTCTTGAATTTTTTCCTCTATTCCCTTCTCAAAAATAGATCGAACCACATCGAAACCCAACTCCTCAGAAGTAGGAATCGGAGCATCGCGATCGAAACAGTCGCCTAACTTTTCTTGTAATTTAGCAATAGTATTGGCGGCACGATCGAGCATCGAAGATTCATCGACTGCAGTACCGTTAAAATGAGCCATTAAAGGCAATCGCAAGCATTCATAACCTTCTATTAATAACGCCTCTATTTCGTCGTCAATAACTATCTCTGGCTTGTAGAGGTTTTTAAAAACATCCTCTAAAACGTGAGCAATTTTTTGAATTATTTCTAAACCGACGCTGGCTGCTGCACCTTTAAGGGTATGAGCGTAGCGCATTAAACTGTGAATTCTGGCCGGAGATGCATCCTCTTTGAGGGCAAATAAATCTTCTTCGATATTTTGCAACAATTCCTGAGCTTCACACAGGAAATCAGCGTAATTTTCTTCATTAATCATAATATTAACTGCCTGCGGTAGAAGTCAAAAGTTAAAGGGAAAGGGAGAGAGTTAGATGGGGTGACGGGGAGAGGGAAAGAAAGGAATCGGGACAATAGTACAAAATTGTTTCCAAGTTTTAGTAATTTAGAACTAATTATGAACTTAAAACCCCTTAGCTTTGACCTCCGACCTCCGTACCGACGTACTCTGGTACGTCCCTACTGACCTCTGACCTCTGACCCCTGAATTATTTTGAATTAACTAACTTTGAACTGGCCTACGCTATCTTGCAATTCTCGAGCCGTTTCTAGCAACTCTTGGAAAGATGTAGAAATTTCAACCGAGTCGGCAGAAGTTTTGTTAGCAATTTCTGCTAAATCCGTCATAGTTTTTGTAACTGCTTGGGATTGCTCGGTTTGGGCTAAAGTAGCTTGAGTAATACCCGCAATTAACTCACCAATTTGATCCGTAGCAGCAACGATCGCATTTAAGTTTTGACGAGCTTCGTTAACTCGGTTAGTACCCCCAACTACTTGCTCGATACCAGTTTCCATCGCCGCAGATACCGCAGAGGTTTCAGTTTGAATCTCTTGAACTAGTTTCTCGATTTCTTTGGTAGCTTCTGCTGACTGACGGGCTAGAGAGCGAACTTCATCGGCAACTACGGCAAAACCGCGTCCGTATTCTCCGGCTCTGGTAGCTTCGATCGCCGCGTTGAGAGATAATAATTGAGTTTGAGTAGTAAAGTTACCGATCAAACTAACTACCTTAGAAATCTTTTGAGAAGACTCCGAGAGGCGTTTAATTTTCTTAGAAGTTTCGGAAACAGTTTCGCGAATCGCTAAAATACTATCTACAGTGCGATTCATCGCCGTATCCCCTTCCCGCACCGTTTGGTTAGCTTTTTTAACCGCAACTTCGACTTGTTGAGCGTTAGTAGCTACCGCTCGAGTAGTTTCTCCCATCGCTTTAATGCGATCGAGTGCTTGAGTTACTTCTTTAACTTCGTGCTGGGATTGCTGAGATAGTTCGGTAATCGATTCGGTATTTTTTAAAGAGGTTTCGCCTACTTTACCCGCAGCAGTTTGTACCTGCATGACGATTTCTCGTAGCGATTGCAGGGTGTTATTGTAAGCTTCGGCGATCGTTCCTACTTCATCGTCGCTCAACGGTGCTCTGACGGTTAAATCCCCAGAGAAAGCAGGTTTGACAGCTTCTAGCATTTGTACCGCGCGCTGTTGGAGTTGTTCTTTAGCACCTTTTTCCCTTTGGGCTGCTGCTTCTAATTGTTGCGATTGAGATTGTAATTGTTCGAGGTATTCTGCTTGTTGTAAGATAATACCTAACTGGGTAGCAATTTGTACCAGTAGGTTAACTTCTCCGTCTTCCCACTCGCGAGGGTGAGTATTGTTATAGGTAATTAACAAGCCCCAGAGTTGCTCTCCTTGGAATAGAGGAGCGATCGTGTAGGCCCTGACACCCCATTGTTCCAATAAATCGCGATCGAAGGTTAATTCTGCTGCTTCGTTAATATCGTTGACCGCACTAGTTTCTTTTTGACGATATTTACCCCCCCTAGTTTCTTGTAAAGTAGGATCTTCGACGTGAGCTGCTTGAGTGCCAGCCAAACGCAAGAAACCACTTCCGACATCTTCAATGATAAATTCGCCACTCCAGTCTGGATTGAAGCGATAAATAGCCACGCGATCGACTTTCAAGAGTTGCCGTAATTCTTGGGTAATCGATCGGAATAAGGTTTCTGGGTTGAGGGTTTTTTGTTGCAAGCGTTCGATAATTCTTTGTCCGATTTTGTAAATTAGACGGATAAAGTTAGTTTCCCGCTCGGCTAGTTTAGTTAATTGTTGAGATTGTTGGCGGGCTTGTTCGATATAATCTAACTGACGAATTGCCGCACCGATTTGCACTCCGACTTGTTTTAAGGCATCTAATTCAGCATCTTCCCATTTACGAGGGCCGGTATTGTCGTATGCTCCTAATAAGCCCCATAATTTTTCGTTGACGAAGACTGGAACTATCATATAAGCCCTGGCCTGCATTTGTTCGAGCAGTTCGATATGACAAGAAGAATGACCGATCGTATAGATATCTTCAACTACTATATAATCGTTATCTTTGTAGCGACCACCTTGAGTATCTTGTAAGTGAGAGTCGTCGATTACTGGAACTACGTCGATAACTCGATTCCAACCGCTAGAGGCTGACTCGGCGACGAATTTACCGCCCCAATTTTCATCGAATTGATATAATGCTACTCGATCGACTGCGAGCATATTACGCACGTCTTGGGTGGAGATGCGGAATACTCGATCTAAATCTAGTGCGCGGAATAAACGGCTGGTAACTCGAGCTAAAATTTCTTGTCTCTTTGTCTGACGTTCGAGTTTTTCGGATTGTTTTTGAATCTGTACTAAAGATTCTGCTTGTTCGATCGCTACGCTTAAAGGGCCGCCGATTTGTTGTA
>CAYWIH010000045.1:0-12264 GCA_964458305.1 uncultured bacterium
CTTTTTAAACCCCTTTGAAACAGAAGAGGATGGGGAATATTCATGACAATTAATTTTTCTACCATTTCCCTTCTCTCGTAAGCAAAAGACCAAGCGATCGCACCGCCCCAATCGTGAGCTACTAAGATACAATTTTCGTAACCCAATCCTTTAATTACCCCTTCAATATCTTTAATGAATTCTTCCATTTTATAAGCCGATCGATCCGATGGTCGATCGCTGTAGTTATAACCTCTGAGATCTAAAGCCACTACTCGATAATTTTTAGCAAATTCCTCGATTTGATAACGCCAAGAATACCAAAATTCGGGAAACCCATGCAACATTAACATCAGTTTTCCTTCCCCTCGGCTGACATAATGAAGATTAATTCCGTTTGTTGAAATTGTTTGGGATTTCTTTGCCCCTTGTAATAAGCTCATATTCAGATAATTTTGACTAAAATTTATTATTTTATTTTCTAGAAATTTATCGTAAACTGTCCTAAAAAATTATCTTTTTTAGTTTGAATTACCCCGATCTATTTTAGAGATCGTCGATAAAGATTTGATGAATTTAAATCTCGAAAATTTAAGATTTAACCGGACTAACTTTAGCACGATAGAGTAATTTATCTCGATGTAAATAGCCTAAGTAACGAACTTTGACCCGATCTCCAGGATTGGCATTTCCTTCGATAAGCTGATGAAATTGAGGATCGTAATCTAATTCTTCTCCAATCTTCCCGATCGCTTCTACCTCCCATTTTTCTAGTAGTTTTTCTACTGGCTTGACTAATGGCAGTAATTTAGCCCCACTTAATTGAGAATTTTTCTTAGCTGCTGCGGCCGCAGCCGGCCATTGCAACAACCAAGATTCCAATTTTTGAATGCTATTTTGTTGAAATTGTTTTTCTAAATTCTCTTTTTGTACTTCTATCTCTTTTCGCAATCTTTGGTATTCTTGCTTTAGGGATTCTATTTCTTGGCGATCGCTTTTCTGTTCCTTCTCTGAAGATTTGCCTGAAAACACGCTCAAAAAACCATCGACAGACAATCCCAATGTCTCAGCTAATTTTATTACCGTGTCGATTTGCATTTTTGCTAGCAACCCTCGTTGGAGTCTGATTATTTGGAGTTGCGATACTCCCGAAATTATACTTAATTCTTCGATACTAGCAATACCAGCTTCTACCATCAATTTCGCTAAAATTTGCCGACAATCTTTCGATTCTTCCATACACAAAATACCACTTTTGGAATTTGAGATCCCATTGCCCGTCCCGCAACGGCGATTAATTAAATATTTTAGTGCTAAAAAGCCCTAAGCTAAATGTCTTTGCAAAACCGATTTTGGCGCGCGACGCACTCTACACTCGATGGTTTCTTTATTAAGACGCTGATGGGCTTCAAAACGATGACAACCAGAAAAACCGTAATATTTCCCCTCAACTTCTAATACTTCGATCGGCTCTCTCAATCCCTCTTTAGCGATCGACTCCATTAAATTAGCCACTTTTTCAGGATCTGTTTGTCTCGGTAAGGGACGAAGAATTTCCTTGAGTTTAATTGTTTTAATTTTCATTATGATTGCTGCTAATCTTTCCTCATATCGTAGTCGTTATGAGTTTATTTAGCAACTAGTTGTAGATAATCACTATCAATAAGCTGAAGAAAATGGAGACTATAAACAAATCGATCGGCTCAAAAAAAATAGCTTTAAACAATTGTCTAATCGTTGGAATTACTATATGTAATACGTGCGATCGATAAAAAATAAAAAAAATTATTTTATGGTAAAATTACCACAGCACTATAAAAACAAATATATTTATTGCTTTTGTTAGTAAATGGAATCTTAGAAGAGAAAAAGCAATGATGACTGTAGAAAATCCTTCATCTATCAAAACGATCGAGGAATTCATCGCCCCCAAACAGGCTAGTTTATTCCAGAAACTAAAAGAATTCCGCTTTACAGGTCAATTAATTTTGACAAATACTAAAGGAACAAAATGGACATTTTATCTTTATTTAGGAAGATTGATGTACGCCACTGGAGGAAACCATCCAGTGCGAAGGTGGAGAAGAAATGTCGCCCTTTACCTACCTAACGTTTCTTTAGACTTACCCGTCCTCAAGCAAGAGCTATCGGCAAACAAAAACAAAGAACTCAATCTATGTTGGGAATATCAGATGTTGTGCATCTGGGTAGAACAACAAAGAGTAGCCAGAAGCGAAATAGACAAAATGATTCGGGCCGTAATTGGCGAAGTATTATTCGACTTAACCAGAGCAGTAAAAGTTCAATATCGGGTAGAGCAAGACAAATCCTTCTCGACATCGACACAACTAGTATTGATAGATGCCGATCGAGTGATATCAGACTCTTGGAAAATGTGGCAAGCATGGCAAGCAGCTAAAATAGCCGATCGATCTCCTAACAGCGCGCCAATTATTAGAAAGCCAAAACAACTCCAAGAAGCAACATCGCCAAAAACATATCAAATTCTCAAAAAACTCCTCGACGGAAAACATACTCTCAGGGATTTGGGAGTACAAATGAAGCGAGATGTAGTGCAAGTAACTCGTTCCTTAATGCCCTACATTCAATCAGGACTAGTCGAATTAATTGAAATTCCCGACCTACCTTCGCCGAGCGTAGAAGAAAATAACGATTCGCAAAAACCAGGAGAAGTGGGCGATCCCGCATCGAGAAAACTGTTAATAGCTTGCGTAGACGACAGCGATTTAATCTGTCAAACAATGGAAAAAATCCTCACTAAAGCAGGTTATCAGTTTTTAGGAGTAAGCGACGACTTGCGCGCTCTAGCAGTATTATTAGTACGCAAACCTGACTTTATCTTTCTAGACTTAGTCATGCCTCATACCAACGGCTACGAGATTTGCGCCCAATTGAGAAAACTGTCATTATTTAGTAATACGCCGATCGTGATCTTAACAGGAAAAGACGGAGTAATCGATCGAGTTAGAGCAAAATTAGTAGGTTCGACAGCTTATATTACTAAACCGGTTACCGCTCAAGAAGTTTTAGGGGCGATAGATAAATATACGAAAGTAGCCTAAACTGAAAAAAATAAAAACAAAAAATAAAAAGCGGGCAATTAGTCGGGATAAAAATAGACAAAAAAGAGAAAATTTAGTCGCAAAAAAACGGGATAAAGCTAGTTAGATTGGAATATTATTAAATGAGATATTTTTGAGGTGCAACTGGGATGAGAACGGCCCTGATAGTGGAAGATTCTAAAACAGAACTAGCGATGATTGGCAATTGTTTGGAGCAAATCGGCCTAAAAATTCACACCGCTAACAGCGGAGAAGAAGCTCTCGAGAAAATTAACGACTATCCACCAGATCTAATAGTTTTAGATGTAGTCTTACCCGGTAGAAGTGGATACGAAATCTGTCGCAATTTAAAAAACGAAACCCAAACTAGTAAAATACCGATAATCCTTTGTTCGACTAAAAAAACAGAAATGGATAAATTTTGGGGAATGAAGCAAGGTGCTGATGCTTATCTAGAAAAACCCCTCGATCGAGACGAATTAATTCGCACCGTCAAACAGCTAATAGATAGTTCTAGTGGCTGAATTAAATCGACGCAGTAAAATCGAAGTGCTAATTAAAAGTAGATTGTAATTGCTTTTAAGAAAAGATTCTTGATGAGTTCAGCTCGAGGGAGAGGGGACTTAACAGCAAGTATTATTGACTTTTTTTGTACGGACGTACCGCGTACTTTGCTACTTGAGTTTTAACTTTTGCCGCAGGCAGTTAAAAATATGGAGAAGTAAATATATGGAATCAGATTTTGTCTCCCCAAAAAAAAATCAATCGCTCCAAAAACAAGCAACAAAAGAAGAAGAAAAAAGCGATCGTCAAAAGCAGTTTTTACAGTTTCACCTAGCACCAGATACTAAAGTAATGCTACCGATAGATCGCTTAACCGAAGTAATGACCATTCCCCTAGGTCAAATAGTTCCCATACCGCACATGAACCCCGAAGTCATGGGAGTTTATAACTGGCGCGGTGAAATACTATGGATGGTAGACTTAGGAAAAATAGTTGGTTTGCTACCTTGGTACGAACAAACAGCAAACAAAGCTAATTACAAAGCAATAGTAATTAATATCGAACAACAAGATCCCAAAAACATAGCAAAGACGATCGAGATAAAATTAGGATTAGTAGTAAGTCGAGTAGAAGATATAAAATGGTGCGCCGAAAAATCAATTTATAAAACCTTTAAATCCTCTAGAGCGATAAAATTAGCAGATTTTTTAGAAGGATGCTGGTTAAACTCCGACAACAAAGAAGAAATTCCGATTTTGAGCGGACAAACTCTATTGAACTATTTACCAGCTCGAGCTGTCGAAATCGACCGAGGAAATATATAAATAAAAATTATAATAAATTATAGCTAAATTAATATCAAAATAGCTTTTATTAAAAATAAATTCTCTGGATTAGAGATTAGCAAACAAATAGTAAATTGTCAAAGAGAATAAATTCATGACCCAGACCTCCCCTAAGCCCGATCTTCCCGATTCGAGAAGCAATAATCGAGGCTTAAAAGATCTCAAGCAGACAAACAACTCATTAGGAGACAACATCGACGATCGCAACCTGCTAGATGACGACCTGCAAAAAATCAAAGAAAACCAACTGCAAAATTCCCAGAAAAATAACAATAGTATCGAGCAGAAAATTAAAATAGGAGCGATCGCTTTGGGATTGATTCCCATGTTATTAATAGCAGGTATATCCTTACTATTTACACAAGCAAATAAAAAAACAATTCGCCAAGAAATAATCGAACATCAAGAAGATATAGCAGAACGTCTCGCCTTAGAAATTAATATATTCGTTAGCGATCGGATCTCAGAATTAAAAATTATCGCCAGTTCCCCATCTTTAACAGAAGCAACCCTAGAACAAGAAGCGATCGTCGAAAACTGGTTCAATAGTTCCTTAGAACTTCACCCAGATCAATACACCAATTTGGCACTTTTAGATCTTAACGGCAATAAAATCGTTCAAGCTGGAGGAGCGGGAATAGCTCTTCGAGAAAAATATCAACAGCCACAATACATCAATCCAGTAAGACAAGGCAACAATATTTTATTAATAGCCGAAATCGAACCACAATCTGCGATCAGAAACCAAAATACTTTCACAATTTTAGCCCCAGTTAGAGCAAGAGGAAGCAACCAACCGATTCGCGTATTAGTCGCACAAATTAAAAGTCAAAAAATTAATGAAATATTTAATATAGCAGGCGCAGAAAGAAAAGAATATTATATCGTCAACGAAGCAGGACAAATAATTTTAAGTACTTCTAAAGCAGAATTAAACGATCCGATCGTCGAAGTAATTCCGATCTACGATGAATTAAGGCAACAAGCACCAGTAATTAACACCAAAATCCAGTCTAACGGCGAAGTAAATACCTACGCACCCATAGAAAATCCTCAAGAAATTAGCAACCTCAACTGGTCGTTAGTATTAAACAGCCAGCAAAGAGAACTATTAGGGGCTCAAAATAGAGAAATATTAATTATTGCCTTAGTTTGGCTCGTTTTAGCCGCAGTAGTCGTCGTTATGAGTCAGTTACTCAGCAAAGCGTCAACTCGTTCCCTAGAATTAATCTCCAATTCGATCGCCAAAATAACCCAAGGACAACTCCACCTGAGAGTGCCAGAAACAGAAGATATCAAAACATATAATATCTCAGCAAATATTAATAAAATAATCGCTAAATTAGAAACTCTAAGCCAAGAAAGGCAAATCCTCGCCCAACAATCTCGCCTGCTCGGACAACTAGGAAACACCCCAATTGCCAACAAGCAACAAGAACAAGAATTAGTAAATCAGGTTTTAGAAAAATCTCGCAAAATCCTCAGTCTAGAAAGAATCGTTATTTATCGCTTTGAAACCGATCGCAGCGGCTATATTATCTACGAATCAGTCGAACCCGGCTGGCCCGTAGCACTAAACTATCAAATTCAAGATCCTTGCATACCCAAAAGATTACTTGATGAATACCTGCAAGGCAGAGTGGTCGCCATTCCAGACGTAAAAACAGCCAATCTCGATCGCGAACACCTCCAATTAATGGAGAACTTACAAATTCAAGCAAATTTAATCGTACCGATCGTTACCGGAGGATCGCTTTACGGACTTTTAATCGCCCACCATTGCGCCAATACCCACTCCTGGCAAGAAGGAGAAGTCAACTTTATGAAGCAATTAGCGGGTAATTTAGGTACGCTCTTAGAGCGAGTTTCCTTCCTCGCAGAAAGAGAAGAAGAAGGCAAACGCTCCCAAAAACTCAAAGAAATTACCCTGAAAATAGCCGGTTCTTTCAATCCCGAAATTATCTTCGAAACCGCAGTCGAAGACATTCGCGACACCCTAGAAACAGACCGAGTAATCGTCTATACTTTTGACGAAAATTGGAAAGGAACTATTATCGCCGAATCAGTTCGAGATAACCTTCCCAAAGCATTAGGAGCCGAAATAGAAGACCCTTGCTTTGCAGAAAGTTACGTCGATAAATACAAACAAGGTAGAGTTCAAGCCACACCAGATATTTATCAAGCAGGCTTAACATCCTGTCACCTCCAACAATTAGAGCCATTTTCCGTCAGAGCCAACCTAGTCGCACCCATTTTAGTCGAAGGAGAACTCCTAGGATTGTTAATTGCCCACGAATGTCTCAACATTCGTAACTGGGAAAAAGCCGAAATTGACTTCTTCTCTCAATTAGCTACCCAAATCGGACTCGCACTTGAAAGAATTAACCTCCTCGAACAACAAAAAAGCGGTAAAGAACAAATAGAAAAACGCGCCCTAGAGCTTTTAATGGAAGTAGATCCCGTCAGTAAAGGAGATCTTACCGTCAGTGCTAGGGTTACAGAAGATGAAATCGGTACTGTTGCCGACTTTTACAATGCAACCATCGAAAACTTGCGTAAAATCGTAACTCAGGTAAAAGTAGCCTCAGCCCAAGTAGCAGCAACCACCGATCGCAATCAAAACTCAGTACAAGCACTCTCAACAGGAGCGGTAAAACAAAGGTTAGAAATTCAAGCAGCCCTCGAACAGATTCAAATGATGAGTTATTCTTCTAGAGCAGTAGCCAACAACGCCAAATTAGCCGAAGACAGAGTCAAACAAGCAGCTCAAACCGTAGCAGCAGGCGAAAAAGCCATGAACCGCACCGTCGAAGGATTCGCAGCAATTCGGGACACGGTAGCAGAAACAAGAAAAAAAGTCAAGAAATTGGGAGAATCGTCACAGAAAATTTCTAAAGTAGTAAATCTAATCGGTAGCTTCGCCGAACAAACTAACCTGCTCGCACTCAACGCCTCGATCGAAGCAGCCCACGCAGGAGAAGAAGGTAGAGGCTTTGCCGTAGTAGCAGACGAAGTCCGTACCCTTGCCAACCGCTCCGCCGAAGCCACAGCAGAAATAGAAAGTTTGATTGCAGAAATTCAAGCAGAAACCAACGAAGTAGTCTCGGCAATGGAAACAGGAACATCTCAAGTCGTCAGCGGGACTAAACTAGTAGACGAAACCCGAACCTCCCTCGAAGAAATCGCCTCCGCTAGTACTCAAATCAATCAATTAGTTAAAGAAATTACTCAAGCAGCAGTAGAACAAGCTCAAACCTCCGAAGCAGTCAGCCAAAGGATCGCCGAAGTAGCATCAATTTCCGATCGAACTTCGACAGAAGCCACTCAAGTATCGGAGTCCTTTACAGAATTACTATCAGTAGCTCGCTCGTTACAAGCAAGTGTCGATCAATTTAAAGTAAATTAAAAGGATTTTTAGTCATGACTCAAACACCCGAGCGCGAAAAATCTCAAAATAACCTCCCTAGCACTCAAAATATTTTAATCGAGGATCTAGAACCGATCGACGATCGCGAAGATACTAAAATTAACGGGAAAAAAAAATTATTCCCCCAGATCTCTTTCTCCAGCAAATTACTGCTGTTTGTCATGCCTACCCTCTTCGTCGCCCTCTTAGCAATCGGCGCGATCGCCAATTCAATAATTAAAAAAAATTCCGCCAAACAACTCAATATTCAATCAGAAAATCAAGCTTTATTAGCTAGCAAAGCAACCAGCGATCTGCTTCAAGAAAATTTTAAATTACCCGAAATATTAGCAAGAAATAACTCAATTATTGAAGCCGTATCTGCAACGACAGACACAAATACACCAACAAATTCAGAACTGAATACTTACCTACGCAATCTAGCAGAAATCGGCGCAGCTCGAGAAATTTCTATAGTTACTATCGAAGGAAATAAGGTTGCCAGCACTTTAGAAAACGATGAAATATCGGCAGAAAATTTAGATTGGTGGCAAGAAGTTAAAGAAAAAGAAAAATATATTTCTCCTCCTTACACCGACCAATCATCTTCGCAAAATAATATAGATTTAATATTAAGGATAGAAAATCCGAATAATAAAAATTTTATCGGAGCAATTAAATATACGATCTCTCAAGCCAAATTTAACGAAGTAAGCGACTATATAATGCGGAGCGGGATCGAATTTTCTCAAACTCAAAGAGTAAGTATAATCGACAGTCAAGAAAATAAAATTTTAACAGTCACTGGAATGGGAGTTGGCAATAATATAGACGATATCAGAGAAAATATTAATCAAATAGGTCGGGAATTAATTAAATTATCGAGCGATGTAGAGCGAGAAACAACCGCAAGAAGACAAGAAGAAAAAATTCAAGACAGGCAAAAAGAATTAAGTAGAGAATATTCGCTTAAAAATTTAGCAATAAAATCCTATAACTTTAATGCAAACCACAATCGCTCCGAATCAGAATTAGTTCTGATCGCTTCGTTTCAAGAAGGGAAGAAAAAATACTACATCTCCACAGTACCCCACCAAGTTAATTGGCTGACAATAGCCTCGATCCAACAAGCAGAAATAGCATCAGCCTCCCAAGAAGCAAATTTAACTTTATTGGGTTCGAGCGCGATCGTTACAGCAATAGTAGCCTTAATAACGTTTTGGTTTGCCAGAGAATTATCTAAACCCCTCAAGCAATTAGCAAGAAGTTCCCAACAAATGGCCTTCGGCGATTTAAATCAGACAGCAAATCCCCAAGCAGGAACGACAGAAACAAAAAATATAGCAGAAAGTTTAAATAATCTCGTAGCTCAGCTCAAAATATTATTAGCCCAACAAACCTCAGAAACCAGACAATCGAGACTGATAGCAGAGATCGGTAGTTGTCCCAGTCTCAACAAAAAAGAAGCCGAAATAACAATCGAGCGAGCAATAAAAACAGCCAGGGAAATATTAAAAGTAGAGCGAATGATTATTTATCGCTTTAAAGGAGAAGAAAGCGGTTATATCTCCCAAGAAGCACTAATTCAACCCTACCCCAGCAGCATTGAATACGAAAATGCTTTAAGCAATAGCTTAATTACAAAAAAAACAATCTCAGAATACTGCCAAGGAAAAGCAATCGTCATTAACAACACCGAATCGGCACAACTGAGTCCCCAGCAAATCCAACTAATGGAGAAATTGCAAGTAAAAGCATTCTTGAGCGTACCAATTTTAACCAGAGGACAATTATACGGACTGGCGATCGCCCATCATTGTCAGTACAGTTATAATTGGCAAGAACAAGAAATTATCTTTACCAAACAACTAGCAAGTCAATTAGGATTGCTCTTAGAAAGAGTCGAATTCTTCGAACAAAGAAGAGAAGAAACAGAGCGATCGCAATACTTGAAAAATATAACCATCAAAATATCGGGGGCGATCGAAGCAGAAGACATCCTCGAAACAGCAGTCACCGAAAGTCGAGAAGTCCTCAAATCAGATCGCGTCGTCATGTACAGTTTCGACGGCAATAGAAAAGGAACAGTAATCGCCGAATCAGTAGCAGAAGGATGGCCCGAAGCATTAGGAGATGAAATTACCGATCCCGGATTTATTAACCAGTTTATCGATAACTACCAAAAAGCCGGAGTCCAAGCAATACCTGACATATACGAAATCGACCTGGACGAATTCCACATCAAACAAATTGAAAATTACGGAGTCAAAGCTAAATTAATCGCTCCAGTTTTAATGGGTGGAGAATTACGAGGTTTATTAATCGCTCATCATTGTGCTAGCACCCGTAACTGGGAAAAAGCAGAAATGGACTTTCTCAACCAAGTAGCAACTCAAGTCGGACTGGCCCTAGAGCGAGCTAACTTGCTCGAACAGCAAAGAGATGCCAGAGAATACCTCCAAGAGCGCGCCCTAGAACTACTCAGAGAAGTAGATCCCCTCAGTAAAGGAGACTTGACAATTCGCGCCAGAGTTACAGAAGACGAAATCGGCACAGTAGCCTACTCTTATAATGCTACCATCGAAAACTTACAAGAAATTGTCGAGCGAGTTAAAGCAGCCTCGAGTAGAGTCGCAGCAACCACCGATCGCAATCAAATCTCAGTAGAAGCACTCTCAACAGGAGCTATTTCCCAAAGAAAACAAATCGAAGCAGCCCTTCAAGAAATACAGGCGATGAATAGTTCAATTCACGCCGTAGCAGTCAATGCCGAACAAGCAGAAGCAAAAGTAAAACAAGCATCGACCACAGTAGAAGAAGGCGAAAGAGCCATGAATCGAACCGTCGCAGGGATTATGACAATTCAAGAGACAGTTTCAGCTACCGCAGAAAAAGTAAAACAATTAGGAGAATCTTCTCAAAAGATTTCTCAAGTAGTAAACTTAATTAGTACTTTTGCCGCTCAAACTAACTTACTAGCTTTGAAAACGTCCCTAGAAGCAGCTAGAGCCGGAGAAGAAGGTCGAGGTTTCGCCGTTATTGCCGATGAAATTCGCTCCTTAGCCGCTCAATCAGCTCAAAAAACCGACGAAATTGAAAAACTAGTTGCTAAAATTCAAGCAGAAACCAACGAAGTAGTAGAAGCAATGGAAGCAGGAACTTCTCAAGTGGTAAGCGGAACTCAATTAGTAGAAGAGACTCGCAGTTCTCTCGAAAAAATATCCCTAGTTAGCACTCAGATCGATCGCCTTGTTGAAGATATTGCTAAAGTAGCCGTCAAACAAGCCCAAACATCTCAAGCAGTTACCGAAAGAATCGCAGAAGTAGCCGAAATTTCCAATCAAACTTCAACCGAAGCCCAACAAGTATCCGAATCATTTCAAGAGTTACTTTCAGTAGCTCAGTCCCTACAAGAAAGTGTAGGTCAATTTAAAGTAGCTTAATATTAGAAAAATGCATCGCTTATATTATATTTTTAATATTAGGTAAAATAATGTCAACATATTCCGACGATCTGCGCGATCGAGCATATCAATTTTTTATAGAAGAAGCTGAAGAACTTTTACAACAGCTCGAGTCTGGTTTACTTACCCTCAAACAAGAACGCTCTACCCCGAAAGTTCACAGCCTGATGCGTGCCGCTCACTCGATTAAAGGCGGAGCTGCTAGCGTAGGATTAGAGACTATTAAAGATATTTCCCACCGTCTAGAGGATATATTTAGAGCACTATATAACGAAACCGTTGAAATAAATACCGAGCTAGAAACCGACCTTTTAGCCGCATACGACTGTCTTCGCGATCCCCTGATCGCTCAAATAGAATTCGGCGAATTTGACGAACTCGCAGCCCTCGAAAAATCTCAACCAGTCTTCGATGCGATCGAAGCTAAACTAGGAGAAGCTTTTACTCGCGCCGATGACTACATCCCCAGTTCTAGCGATCTCGGAGTCGATATGGTCGCCTCGATTTTTGAAATCGATGTCGCTCAGGGAATCGAACGTTTAGAAGAAATACTAGCTAGCCCCGAAAATTACGAAATAGCCGGAGAATTACGCGCTCAAGCGGAAGTATTTGCTGGTTTCGGAGAATTACTCAATCTGCCGGGCTTTACTTCTATTTCTCAAGCGGCAACTGCGGCTCTCGACGCTCATCCAAATTTGGCTTTAGAAATTATTGAGTTAGTATTGGTAGATTTCAAATCTGCTCGCGAAAATATTTTAGCAGGAGAACGGGCTAATGGTGGTTCTGCTTCTCCGGCTTTATTGGCTTTAGCTGAAGGTAAAGAAGAAGATTTATTTATCGATCGCGATGATTCTACTCAGAATTTTGATTCTTTAGCAGTTGAAACAGAGTTGGAAAATACTCTGTCCGATCGCAATATAGCAGAAGCAATTGAAGCAGATTTATCCCTCGAAGCAGTATTTCAGGAAAATCCCACTCTCGA
>CAYWIH010000045.1:12364-32143 GCA_964458305.1 uncultured bacterium
AAGCAGATTTATCCCTCGAAGCAGTATTTCAGGAAAATCCCACTCTCGATGATGTTTTCGCTGGAAATGAGAATCTAACTACTTCAGCAACTCAAGCAGATTTATCCCTCGAAGCAGTATTTCAGGAAAATCCCACTCTCGATGATGTAGAATCTGAGGCAGATATTAGTTTAGAAGATATATTTAATAACAAAATTTCCAGTAAATTATTAAGGGAACTCGAAGCAATCGAGCGGCTCCAAGAAAGTTCTAGTCAAACAAAAGATACTGAAGTCAATAATTTTGAAAAATTAGAAGATAAAGCAGCAAAAATTGAAGATCTATCTTTGCAAGCCAAAGAAAACCAAAAAAGTAACATATTTGAAAATATAGAAGAGACAGTAAACTCGATCGAAGAAATATTCGATCGACTACCATCAATTCAAGACGATCGATCTCGATCGCTATTAGAAGAAGCTAAAAAACAACCAGAAAAAACCCCTAAATTAAAACAAGAATCAAAACAAAGCCAACAAGAAGAAAGGAAAACAGAGCCAGATCGCAAAAAATTTAAGAAAAGAACCAATCGAAAACGCACCAGTTCTCAAAGAGCTGGTTCTGGTCTTACTGTCAGAGTAGACGTAGAAAGATTAGAAAAAATGAATAACTTGGTCGGAGAAATGGCGATCGAACGCAATAGCCTTTCTTTGCAAAACCAACAATTACAATCGACAGTAAGAGAACTATTAAATAAATTCGCTCAATTTAAAAATAAAACTACAAAACTGCAAGAGATATCAGATAAAATGCTGGTTTCGCCCACAAACAGCAGTAACTACGAATCCCAATCGAATCAGTTCGAGCGTTTCTTAGCAGGAGAAACAGATTTCGATTCCCTCGAAATGGACAGCTACGGATCGACATATTCAGCTTTACAAGACTTAATCGAAGAAGTAATGCAACTAGAAGAAGCAGTAGACGATGTCGTTTTGTTAAGCAAACAATCCGGTCGCAGTATAGACAAGCAACGTCAAATGCTCAACTACATTCGAGATGAATTGATGTGGTCGCGAATGTTACCTTTAGGAGAAGTATTTAATCGCTTCCCCAGACTCGTTAGGGATATGTCCCTGCAATTTAATAAATCAGCCAATCTGGAAATAAGCGGTACGGGAGTCTTAGTCGATAAAGCTGTTTTAGAAAAACTCTACGATCCTCTATTACATTTATTAAGAAATGCTTTTGCTCACGGGATCGAATCTCCCGAACAAAGGAAACAACAAGGCAAAAACGAAGCAGGAAAAATTGAAATAAGTGCCTACCATCAAGGAAATCAAACATTTATTGAAGTTAAAGACGATGGGGGCGGTTTGGATACGGAAAAAATTGCCAATCGAGCGATCGAATTGGGTTGGCTGAGCAAAGAAAAAGCAACAACTAGCAGCCGAGCAGATCTGTTGGAATTAATATTTAAACCAGGATTTTCCACAGCGAGCAAAGTGAGCGAACTTTCTGGACGAGGAGTAGGATTGGATGTAGTATTGTCCCAATTACAATCCCTTAAAGGCAAGATTTTAGTCAATTCTTCCCCAGGAAAAGGCACTACATTTACCTTAAGATTGCCTTTGACTCTGACCATTTCTAAATTGCTGATCTGTTTGAGCGGATCGGATGCGATCGCCTTACCATCCGATAGCATTGAAGAAATTATTATTCCTAAAAGCGGACAGCTTCGAGAATCAAACGGACAAACATTATTATATTGGCAAATGCAAGCAATTCCTGCCTATAAATTAAAGGATTTGCTAGATTATAACTATCCCCTACCCCACAACTCGATCGGCGAAGTTTTTAACAGTACGATACCCACACCAACAAGTTGGGCCTCTCCTTTATTGTTATTGCGTCGGGGACAACAAATGTTTGCTCTCGAAGTCGATCGCATCGTTACAGAACAAGAATTAGTAATTAAACCTTTCGGAGTGGCGATCGCTCCACCTAATTATCTTTACGGTTGTACGATTGTCGGTGATGGTAGTTTAGTTCCAGTAATTAACGGTTCGATTTTACTTTCTTTATATCAAGAAAACGATCGCGATCGAGAATTAACTATCGAGCCAAATCTAAATAATAATTTAGGCATCGACAAAAAACGCAAAAATGCTGATTGGGGGATTACTACGGTATTGATTGTCGATGATTCTTCGGCTTTGCGACGAACTTTAGCTTTAAGTTTGGAAAAAGCAGCTTATCGCGTTTTACTGGCTAAAGATGGTAAAGAAGCGATCGATAAATTAGCACAAAACAATCAAGTAGATTTGATTATTTGCGATATCGAAATGCCGAATATGAATGGTTTTGAATTCTTGAGCTATCGTCGTAAAACACCCGAAATAGCCCAAATTCCTACAGCAATGCTGACCTCTAGAAGCAGCACCAAGCACCACAAATTAGCGATGCAGTTAGGCGCAAATGCTTATTTTTCTAAACCATACGTAGAATCAGAATTTTTAGAAGCGATCGAGAAAATGATCCCTATTTCTGCATCTGAAACTATCTCCGGCCAAAAAAGCGATCGTTCGTCAAAATATAATTAAATATCAGGATTTTACTCGATCGATCGCCAAGGTGTTTTAGATCTCTACCCCATTTTCAAGTTTGTTTAATTTACTACTAAAAATCACCTAAGTTTGTCGATCTTTCAATTATTAAGATAAATTGCTGAGCGAACAACTGAAAGTCCTTATAAATTCAAATAAAGCCGAGCTGTATTGCTATTTTTTGAATCTTTTAAAACTTTCAATGTTTTTTTTATGAAGTATCGATATTTAAAAATACTAAATTTAACTGATGTATAATCTGCAAATAATTTTTTAATATTAAAAATAAAAAGTCTCAAAATTTAATATTAAACGCTATGAACCAAATTTCAATTGAGGTGCTAATCGATAAATTAAATGAATGCAACAGTGCTTTACAAGATTGCGTTCTGAAAATAGATACTTTTTTAGAATCGAGTTGGTATATTTATTTTCGATTGGGAAGAATTGTTTGGATCTCTGGAGGCCATCATCGATTCAGAAGATGGCAAAGATCCCTCAAACAGTTTTGTCCGAATTTAAACTTAAATAATTTTACATTATCCGAGCCGATCGAGCCTAATTTATACGAGTATATTATCATTAAGTTACTGCGGGAAAATCAAAAATTAAAAAGAAAAGAAGCCGTTAAGATTATTAATAAAATTATTACCGAATCATTATTTGATATTTTTCTCTCCGGGGCTAAGATATCCAATATCGAGCTTTTATCTATGAATTACAATAATAATTCTCCTCTTAAAGAAGCTCTTTTATATCTTAAAGTTGATTCGACAATCGAGCTAGTTCGCGTCGCAACAAATCAATGGATTAAATCGGGACTGAGCCATATTTCTCCCGATAATACTTTGGTTTTGATAGAACCGCATTTTCTGCAAAAATTAACAGATTCCCAAACTTATAAAAAAATATTATTTTTAGTAGACGGAAATAGAACTATACGAGATCTCGAATTAATTACTAAGCAAGATTTATTAACTTTGGCTCGTTCTTTCTTGCCTTATATTGAAAGAAACATTATTGGATTTCGCAAAATAGCAGATTTGCCCGATCCGATTCTTTCTCAAAATCGGGCTGGTTTGTCTCAATTAAAGTCTAAATATGACGATCGCAACATTCAGCATCGGCAAATTGAAGACAAGCGAGGCACAATTCTTTGCATTGATGACGATCGTCGAGTTTGTCAAACTATGAATCAAATTTTGACTCGAGAAGGTTATAATTTTATTGAAGTTGTTGATTCGTTACAAATTCTCTCAATATTAATTGAAAATAAACCAGATCTAATTTTTTTAGATTTAATTATGCCGGTATTTAATGGCTATGAAGTTTGCTCTTTAATTAGAAAAATTTCTCAATTTAAATCTACACCGATCGTTATTTTAACAGGTAATGATGGTATTGTCGATCGCGTCAGAGCTAAAGTTGTTGGGGCTTCAGAATTTATTGCTAAACCTATTGATATCTCAAAAGTTTTAACCGTAGTCGATCGCTATTTACCTCAAACTGCATCCGTGCGATCGATCTAAATATTAAAATTCTTCGGTTTTGCGATCGAGTTGTTACTCATTTAATTCTCATTCAATAATCATGATTTTCTCAGCTAAGCTAGTGACTATTATTTATATTGGAACGAAAATTCCAATAATTAAGTCAAAAGTAAAGGTAAAAAAGAAATGAGCTTGAGAAAGGAACTAGATCGATATCGCAACGAGTTTCGCGCCAACAAACCAGAAGAAATCAAAGCAGTAATGGGTAAAGCGACTGAAGACTTAGCGCGATCGGGCATATTAGAGAATTGCTTGAAACAAGGAGATAATCTCCCTGATTTTACATTACCAAATGCAGTCGGACAAAATATTAAATCGAGATCGCTGCTGGCAGAAGGCCCGATAGTCATATCATTTTATCGCGGTGGTTGGTGTCCTTACTGTAACTTAGAATTGCACTTCCTACAAAAAGCATTACCAGAAATAAAAAGATTGGGAGCTAATTTAGTTGCCATTTCTCCAGAAACTCCAGATAATAGTCTTTCTACTGCCGAAAAAAATCAATTAAGCTTTCAAGTACTAAGCGATCTTGGCAATCAAGTAGCCAGAAAATTCGGATTAGTATTTACTTTACCAGAACAATTACGCCCTTTATATCAAGGATTTGGCATCGATATAGTCAAATATAACGGCGATCGAAGCTTCGAACTACCAATTCCCGCTACATACGTAGTCGATCGAGATGGTACGATCGTCCGTGCTTTTGTCGATGTAGATTATACCAACAGACTAGATCCAGAAGAAATTATCGCCGCATTGCAAGAATTAAAAAACCCAGCAAAATCGAAATAGTTGTGGCAAAAATTAGCAAGTCGGAAATTCAATAAAAATGAATCAAAATAAAGACTTATTTACACCCGTGCGAGTAGGGGCTTATCAATTGCAGAATCGAATCGTTATGGCTCCTTTAACCCGATGTCGTGCGGGAGAAGGAAACGTACCACAACCAATAAATGTAACATATTACCAACAAAGAGCCACTGCTGGATTAATTATTACAGAAGCAACCCAAGTTAGTCCTCAAGGACAAGGCTATCCTTATACTCCCGGAATTCATTCTAGCGAACAAGTAGAGGGTTGGAAATCGATTACTAAAGCAGTTCGCGATCGCGGCGGTAAAATTTTCCTACAATTATGGCACGTGGGGAGAGTTTCTCACCCTTGTTTTCAACCTAATAATGAATTACCTGTCGCACCCAGCGCGATCGCACCAGAAGGTATGGCAAATACTTTTAGCGGGGAACGGCCTTTTGTGACTCCTCGCGCCCTCAAAATCGAAGAAATACCTGAAATTATCGAACAATATAGAAATGCAGCTAAAAACGCCTTGAAAGCTGGTTTTAATGGGGTGGAAATACACAGTGCTAACGGCTATCTCTTAGATCAATTTTTGCACGATAGTTCTAACAAACGTACCGATATTTATGGAGGTTCGATCGAAAATAGATCCCGCTTGCTGATGGAAGTAACTGAAGCAGTAGTAGATGTTTGGGGTGCCGATCGAGTTGGAGTGCGTCTTTCTCCTAGCGGTACTTTTATGAGTATGGCAGATTCTAATTTGGAAGCTTTGTTTAATTATGTAGTTAGCCAGCTCGATCGGTTTAATTTGGCTTATTTGCATATTGTCGAGCCGAGAATCAAAGGAGATATAACTATTGAAACAGATGCAGGACTAGGAGCGAGTCATTTTCGAAGTTTGTACGCAGGAACTATAATTACTGCTGGGGGTTATCGAAAGGATACTGGAAATCGAGCGATTCAAAATGGCGATGCAGATTTAGTTGCTTATGGTCGGTTGTTTATTGCAAATCCAGACTTACCGAAACGTTTTGCAACTAATGCTCCTCTCAATCAATACGATCGCTCTACTTTTTATGGCGGTACGGCAAGAGGATATACAGATTATCCCTTTTTAGAAGATTCTTTTGCGAACAGTTGAGAACTGGTTTAATTTACTTGGTTGGGCAATTGGTAAGGCTTTTATTTTTTAATAGCTAAATTAATCCTTTTGCCCGGTATTTATACTTGAGCGAAGAGGGTAAAATTGGCAAAAAAAATACTTTTATTTTGCTGTTAATTGTTAAGGCTTTGATTTGAGTAATTTTTAATAAAAATAATCCAGTTTTTACTGTTATTATTTCAGTTATTATATTGCTTATAATATCCTTTTTCATCTCATTTTTATTGCTCGATCGGGATTTATTTTAAAATAACTGAAACAAACATTCAAAAAAATAAACTATAGATCTTGTAAATACTGAGAGTTTTTCAAACTAATTAAATTCAAAACAATCCGATTTATTTGACTGTATTTTAGATTAAATTTTTGAGAATCAAAAACAATGAATATCGAAAAAAAAACAACATCCAAGCAAATTATTGTAGAATCAATTTCTGTCGAAAAAGTAGTAAGAGTAATCGAAGATCTGATTCAACCGCAATATTTAAACAACGTACAAGATCTAGTATTGCGTCAAGCTTATTTAGGAAAAACTTACGAAGAAATTGCCGAAAACTCCGGTTATAGCATTCAACATATTCGAGATGTAGGTTATCAATTATGGCAATGGTTTTCTAAAGTTTTGGGCGCGAAAATTACAAAAAATAATATCCGATCGATCCTCGATCGCAAAATAGAACAAATTGAATCTACACAAACTAATTTACCCCATTCTCTTCTCGATCGCGAGGAGGTAAGAGGGGAGATAGATTATGATACAATTATTAAGCCGGGAGGTTTAATTGGGATAAAATCTTCACCACAGATAGATAAAACCTCTTTAACGGTCAAAATTTTGGCATACGCTGCCAATAACGGTAACCACATAGTACGTCTCAATTTTAGCCAAGCAGAGAAATCGGTTTTAGGAAATTTAGATCGGCTTTTGCGTTGGTTTTGTGCTAATATTTCTCGTCAGTTAATGTTGCCATCGCAAATTAGCGATCGCTGGGATCTAGATTTGGGTAGTAAGGTCAATTGTACTAATTATTTTCAAGAATACATTTTACAAAAGCTAGATCGTCCTTTGGTTTTAGCTATAGATCGAGTCGATCGCTTGTTGGAATTTCCAGATATTGGGACTGAATTTTTAGCTTTGCTACATTTTTGGCACGAAGAAGCGCGTAATTTTTTAATTTGGCAGCAATTAAGCACAATTTTAGTTTATTCTACCACCAAAGCGATCGAATCGAAGATTATTTAAATCTTAATATTGTACAACTTTCTTTAAAGTGTAATCTAAAAGATCCGATCTTTTCCGATCTTTTCCGACAGACAAATTAAGGACATTATTTTATCTTAGAAAAGACTCGAATAAATAACAACTTCAATTCTTCGATGACATCGGGCGATCGCTAATATGAACGAGCCAAAAATAAAGGCTTTTCAGAGCTTTTTATCTATCCTAACAATTACTGTAATTGCTACTGCTTGTAATTCGAGTGCATTTATCAGCAATAACTCTCCTAAACAAGTTGCTAAAGAGAGCGATAGAGAAAGAATACAAACACAAGAAGTATCAGTTCCGGTAGTATTAGCAGCAACCTTAAAAGTTAAACCTGAAAAAAGAGAATTATTTTTAAAACTTGCTACGGCAACTCTCGAACCTACTCGTGCAGAAATCGGAAGTATTAGTTACAGTTTTTACGAAGAATCTAACGTTCCTAATACTTTTCTTTATTTTGAGGAATGGACGAGTAGAGAAGCACTGGCAAAACATCTGGAAAAACCTTATGTAAAAGATTTGATAGATCGATTTCCCGAAATTCTAGAAGCAGATCCAGATGTCAAAGTTTACGACATCGATCGGGTTACTCAAGGATTGGAATTAGAATAAAAAATTCAGGAGAAAAATAAAAATGGGTAAACGAGTTAATTACTATCAAGATTTAGCAGCAGATTATTCTCGTCCTGGCTTAATTTCTGAAGAAATGAAAAAGAAGTTAATTCAAAGAGCCGAGCAAATAATTGCGATGAAAGAAAAGAGTTTACCGGAAATAAATGGTAATTACAGTTTGGAAAAGATCGAAGCTGAAAATAAAGAATGGTGGCCGACTCATTGCGAAGCTTTACGACAAGGTAGAGGAGATATTTTAACAGATGAATATCGCGAAGATTTAGTATATTTATGTCAAGACGGCCCGTATCAAGGCTTAAAAGAACAGCAAGCTAGAGAATTACATTGGTGGGCTTTAATCGCACAACCTGGAGTAACAATGGTCTGGCCGATCGTCATGTTTTCAGGAGAACATACATTTTTTGAATGGAAATGTATCGATGACGAAACTAACGAAAGTATTGCCAAAGGTAACGTAACTTGGGTGCGACGCGGACATCGGGGTGGTTGTTATTTAAAAACAGAACAATTAACTTTCTATCGCGATGTATTTGCCCCGGAAAACTTATTAAAATTAATTACTACGTAAATTAATCATGGCAGAAGAAATATCTTATAAAAATGCAGTTCTAGACGATAAAGAATTGCAGGCAGGTTTAAAGGGTATAGATCCTAAATTTGGCGATTTCTGTACTAGAGTTGCCGGAGAAGCTTGGGGACTGCCTTTAATAGATCAAAAAACTAAAGCTTTAATTACCATCGCGATCGATGTAGCAAATCAAAATAATTTAGGTGTGGGAAGTCCTTTTGGGGCGCACGTAAATATGGCAGTTAAGCAAGGCGCAACTCGCGAAGAAATTGAAGAATTGCTTTTATTAACTTGCGTTTATTGTGGGTTTAATAAAGCTGCTAGTTACTTTGCGGCGTTAAATGAAATTTTGCCTAAAAAATAAGACTGCAAAGGAGAAGTCAAAAGGCAAAAATATAATTTTTAATCGTTCGGCTTTTTGACCGTGTAACAAATCAGTGAGGATAAAATTATGAAAAATAAAGGAAAGATTGGCGTTATTATTGAAGAACATTTTGACGAAACAGAATACCATCGTTTTAACGAATTTTTTCCTCAAAATGGTTACGAAGTAGAATATATTTCTAATCTTTGGAATCAACCTTATTTAACTTTCAATGGTAACGATCTTGAAGAAACAGCAACAGTATCGATCGACTTTAAAGAAAGAAAACCAGCCGACTATAAAGGAATTATTTTAATCGGCGGTTATGCAATGGATCGCTTGCGCTATCAAGTAGTAGTAAAACCTGGGCAAAAGAACCAATCTCCTGCAGTAGAATTCTTGCGAGAAGCAGTAAAAATAATGGATAAAGGAGATTTGAAAATTGGGACAATTTGCCACAGTATGTGGTTGTTTTGTGCCGATCGAGAATTGATTAAAGATCGGAAAGTAACTTGCGCCCACAACATTATTTGCGATGTTGAAAATGCTGGAGGAAAAATAGTTTATCAAGACGAAGAAACAGCAGCAACTCACATCGATCGCGGTTTGATTTCTGGCAGACATCCTGGTGTTGTCGAAGAGTTTATGCAGGTTTTTTTAAGGGAGTTAGAAAAGCAAGAAACTGTCGAAGTTTAGAGGTCAGTAAGGACGTATTATGGTACGTCGGTACAGAGGTTAGCAAACAGCAAAAAAATGGGAACTAAAATAGATTTTGCCTTTTCAGATTTAATTGCTGGATATGTAACTTATTTCGATAAAGAAAAAGATACTTTTGGTCTAAAAACATCCGATGGAAGAGAATATGATTGTCATCTTTCGGAGATGACTTATGCCAAATTAATTCAAAACTTAGACGAAGCATATCCAGATGCTACCGGAATAATGCGATCGATGTTGTGTCCGGGTAGATATATTTTTACTTATGGCATATTTTATCCAGATAGTAATATATTTTCTGCCAAACAAATTATATTTGTCGGTCGCAAAACAGAAGACTATTTATTTGAAAAACAAAACTGGTGGATCGATCAAGTACGTTCTTTAGCTAACTTTTACTATCAAGCTCAATTTGGCGAAGATAAACCCGATTATCGCAACTATCGCACCAGTATAAGTTTATCCGGGGCCCGATCGCAAGTAAATTTCCGCCAAGAAACAGATACTATCTCCCGACTGGTGTACGGTTTTGCGACTGCGTTTATGATGACTGGAGAGGATCGCTTTTTAGATGCAGCAGAAAGTGGAAGCCAATATTTACGCGAACATATGCGCTTTTTAGACCTCGATGAAGGTATAGTTTATTGGTATCACGGTATTGATGTCGAAGGAGAAAGAGAACATAAAATATTTGCTTCTGAGTTTGGTGACGACTACCATGCTATCCCAGCATACGAACAAATATACGCTTTAGCAGGGCCGATCCAAACCTATCGCATCACCGGAGATCCTAAAATTCTCAAAGATGCCGAATTAACAGTAAAATTATTTAATGACTTTTTCTTAGATAGTAGGGAATATGGCGGCTATTTTTCCCATATCGATCCTATTACATTAGATCCGCACAGCGAAGCATTAAGAAGCAATCAAGCGAGGAAAAATTGGAACTCGATCGGAGATCACGCACCAGCATATCTAATTAACCTCTACTTAGCAACTGGAGAGGAAAAATATGCCCGGATGTTGGAAGATACTTTCGATAGTATAGTTAAATACTTCCCTGACTACGAAAATAGTCCCTTCGTCCAAGAAAGATTTTATCAAGATTGGTCGCACGATACAAGTTGGGGATGGCAACAAAACCGCGCAGTAATAGGCCATAATCTTAAAATAGCCTGGAACTTGATGCGAATGAACTCCCTTAAGGCTAAAGAAGAATATACTAATTTAGCTACTAAAATAGCCGATCTGATGCCAGAGACAGGAAGCGATCGCACTCGAGGGGGTTGGTACGACGTTGTTGAAAGAATACTGTCAGAAGGAGAAACTATACATCGTTATGTCTGGCACGATCGTAAAGCATGGTGGCAACAAGAACAAGCTATCCTCGCTTATTTAATACTCACAGGAGTCCTTCAGAATAAAGCATATCATCGTTTAGCCAGAGAGTCAGCAGCATTTTACAATGCCTGGTTTTTAGATATTGAAGACGGGGGGGTCTATTTTAACGTCCTTGCTAATGGTACACCATTTTTAGCCGGAGGTAACGAAAGAGGAAAAGGATCTCATTCTATGAGTGGCTATCATTCTACAGAATTATGTTATCTGGCCGCAGTATATACTAATTTATTAATTAATAAACAGCCAATGGATTTTTATTTTAAACCAATTACTGGCGGTTTTACCGATAATATTCTCAGAGTTTCTCCAGATATTCTTCCTCCGGGAAGTATCGAAATAGGTTCTGTAGAAATAGACGGAAAAACTTACAATGATTTCGATGCAAAAAAATTAATTGTTCGGCTACCGAAGACTAAAGAGAGAGTCAAAATTAAAGTACAAATTTCACCTATTTAAAATGGAAATACATACTAACTCGATCGCCGATGTAAAAATAGTAGCGATCGCGGGGGATATTGATGCCAATACTGCGCCTAAAGTCACCGAAACAGTCTTACCTTTAGTGACACCAGCAAGCAAAATTTTAGTAAACATGACCGAAGTAGTTTATATGAGTTCTGCTGGTTTGCGATCGCTTTTATCTTTATACCGCCAAACAACAGCCAAGGATGGAAAAATTGTCTTAGTCGGACTTTCAGAAGATATTTTAGATACCATGTCCGTTACTGGATTTCTCGATTTTTTTACAGTTTGTGACACCGTAGAATTGGGATTAAATTCCTTAAAAGAATAAATGAAAATAGGATTTATTGGGCTAGGTAATATGGGTCGTCCGATCGCCCGTAATTTACTTTCAGCCGGACACGAATTAACTGTTTACAATCGCACTATTTCTGTGGCTCAAAAATTTGCTAAAGAATCGAATGCAAAAGTTGCCGCATCTCCTAAAGAAGCTGCCGAAAATGCAGATATTTTAATGACAATGCTGGCTAACGATCGCGCTGTAGAATCGGTAATATTTGGAACGAAAGAATCAGATATAATCCCAGTATTAAAACCAAATAAAATTCATATATCTCTGAGTACGATTAGCATTGCTTTATCTAAAAAGTTAGCTCAAAATCATGGAAATAATTATATTGCAGCCCCAGTTTTTGGCAGACCGGAAGAGGCAGAAAAAGCAGAGATCTGGGTTATAGCTGGAGGAAATAGAAAAAAAATAGAGCGATGTTTGCCCGTATTTAATTATATTTCTCAAGGAGTATTTAAATTAAATGGCGAGCCTTGGAATGCTAATATTGTTAAATTAAGCGGCAACTTTTTAATTGCTGCGATGTTAGAAGCATTAGGAGAAGCTTTTACCCTTGCTAAAAAATCGGGCATACCTCCAGAATATTTTCTAAAAATTATCAATACTTCTTTATTTAAATCTCCGATTTATGCTAATTATGGCAGCATCATGGCAAAGGAAAACTACGAACCAGCAGGATTTAAATTAAATCTCGGTTTAAAAGATATTAAATTAGTTCTCTCAGCAGCAGAAGAAATAAAAGTACCCTTACCGATCGCCAGTTTAGTAAAAGATAGATTTTTAACAGCTATTGCAACAGGAAAAGGCGATTTAGATTGGGCTGCGATCGCTAAAATAAGTCAAGAAAATGCGGAGATTTAATAGGGGTCAGTAGGGACGTACCATGGTACGTCGGTACAGAGGTCAGGGGTCAGAGGTTTAATATTTAAATATTTTCTAAGTATGATAATGTCCCGATCTTCAGTTAAATAATTAATAACAAAAAAATGCTAGAACGAATTGATATCCATCCCACACATCAATACGAACAATATAAATTGCGTCGGGGAAAACCTTTTCCTTTCGGTGCTACTTTAGTTCCTGGAGGAGTTAATTTTTCCATTTTTTCGAGTCACGCTACATCCTGCACTTTGGTATTATTTAAAAAACACGAAGATCGACCATTAGTAGAGATAACTTTTCCCGATGAATTTAGGATCGGCAATGTATTTTGTATGGTAGTTTTTGATTTAAATTACGAAAATATAGAATACGGCTATCGCATGGACGGGCCGAATAATTTTCAAGCAGGACATTGGTTCGATCGCAGTAAAATATTGTTAGATCCTTATGCAAAAATAATCGGCGGTCGAGATATTTGGGGTCTTAAACCCGATCGGGATAATATATATCAACATCGGGGAAGAATAGCTTTTGATGATTTCGATTGGGAAAGCGATCGACCTCTAGAAATACCTTCAGAAGACTTAATTATCTATGAAATGCACGTTCGCGGGTTTACTCGTCATTCTTCTTCTAATATTAAAGAACGTCATCGCGGAACTTTTGCAGGTATTAGGGATAAAATTCCTTATCTCAAAGAATTAGGCGTTAATTGTATCGAATTAATGCCTATTTTTGAATTCGACGAATTTGAAAATTCTCGACTTAACCCAGAAACCCAAGAAATGCTATTAAATTATTGGGGATATAGTAGCGTTGGTTTTTTTGCCCCCAAAGCTGGTTATGCAGCTACCGGAAAACTAGGGATGCAAGTAGACGAACTTAAAGCCTTAGTAAAAGAATTACATAAAAATGGCATTGAAATAATTTTAGATGTCGTTTTCAATCATACCGCCGAAGGCAACGAAAAAGGTCATACGATCTCATTTCGCGGTATCGACAACAAAACCTATTATATGCTCACTCCAGAAGGATATTACTTTAATTTTAGCGGTTGCGGCAATACCCTCAACTGCAACAATCCGATCGTCAGGAATATGGTACTCGATTGTTTGCGCTACTGGGCCGAAGAATATCACATCGACGGTTTTCGTTTCGATCTAGCTTCTATTTTAGGACGAGATCCCTGGGGTTTTCCCCTCGCGAACCCTCCCCTATTAGAAACCCTCGCATTCGACCCCATTTTGGCTAAATGCAAGCTTATAGCCGAAGCTTGGGATGCAGGTGGACTCTATCAAGTCGGATCTTTTCCTGCATACGGAAGATGGGCCGAATGGAATGGTAAATATAGAGATAGTATCCGTAAATTTATTAAAGGTGACGGCAATGTGGGAGAAGTAGCACAACGCATTCAAGGATCTCCCGATCTTTATGCCGATCGCGGTCGATCGCCAGCCACTTCGATTAATTTTATCACCGCCCACGATGGTTTTACCCTCGCCGATCTAGTTTCTTACAATCACAAACACAACCAAGCCAACGGGGAAAATAATAACGACGGTAGTAACGATAATTATAGTTGGAATTGCGGCATAGAAGGACGTACCGATAACCCTGCTATTAATAAACTCCGTCAGCGACAAATACGCAACGCGATCGCTATTTTAATGTTATCTCAAGGCGTACCGATGATACTGATGGGCGATGAAATGGGTCGAAGTCAAAATGGTAATAATAATACCTACTGTCAGGATAACGAATTAAGTTGGCTCGATTGGAATTTACTACAAAGCAATGCAGATTTATTCCGATTTGTCAAGTCGTGTATTGAGTTTCGTAAAGCCCATCCAGTTTTAAGAAATTCTCAGCATTTTCAAAATAGAGACTATGTCGGTAGCGGCTATGCCGATATTACTTGGCACGGTACGGAAGCTTGGAATGCTGACTGGTCGGAAGGATGTCGTACTTTAGCCTTTATGTTGTGCGGCCAACACGGCAAACAACCAGATAATTATATATATACCGCTATGAATATGCACTGGCAAGCACACTTATTTAAAATACCAGATTTGCCCCCAGGTTTGCAATGGCACATTTTTGTTAATACTGGTTGTCTCTCTCCTGAAGATATTTATCAAGTCGGAAAAGAACCTTTATTAGAAAATCGCTCTCAAATTTTAGTAGGCGATCGCTCTCTAGTCATTTTAGTCGGAAAATAACCAATAATTACTAACAACTAACTAAAAAAAATTATGTCTTTTATCGCAGCTTTTGAAATAATTAACGATACTGCCGAAATCACTTTAGCAGGAGAATTAGACGCTAGTACAGCACCAATATTTAAAGCAGAAATAGAAAAAGCTATAGGAATTGATATTAAAAAATTAATTTTGATAATGAACGATCTCGAATATATGTCTAGTGCTGGTTTGCGAGTCTTAATTTTTGCCAAACAAAAAATGGGGGCAAAAGTAGATATTTATTTAGTTGGAATGCAAGAAATTGTTAGAGATACTATTGAAAAAACTGGCTTTCATCACAGTGTAATTGTTTCAGATGAATATCCCATTAATTAATTCGAGGTTCGACTTGTTGGGAGAAAAGGAGATTTTACTAAGTACCATGGTATGTCGGTACAGAATTGAGTAAAACGATCGTTAATTTTTTCACCTTATTATTTAAAAAATCCTGTTAGAAGCCGATCGAAATGTTGTACTTTTTAAAAGCTTTAAATCGCATTCCCAAAAGTCGTTTATCTCGTCGCTTAGTTTTTGTTGTTTTTATTAGTATTGTTATTATCGAAGCAATTATTTTAATCCCTTCAGTCATCAGAAGAAAAAACGAATTTTATGACAAACTAAAAAACATCTCCGAAGCACAAGTCAGTTTAATCAAAGATTTTCGCGGTTCGGCAACAAATAACAAGCAAATACCAGTAAAATGTCGGGTAAATAATCCTATAGACTGCCTAGTTTTGCAAGAATTTTCCCAATTAAAAGATTTTATGGCAATTAATTTGGGAGGACAATTAGAACATAAAGTAATTGGCGGAGCGTTTTATAACAAAAACGGACAATTAATCGGTCAATTTGGAGAAATACCGCGCCTCTCTTTCAAGCAAGTAGAAGAAAAAGATCTCGTCAAATTAGCTTATCAATCTTATTTTGATGCCGCTTGGACGAGCCAACAAATGGAAGGTCAATACGTCCTTATTTTACGTCACGATGCAGCTACCGTTTCTTTAGAATTACAAGCATTTATTTGGCGAATTGTCGGCTTAGTAATAATTATTTCTATCTTCGTAACTGGCGGGATTTGGATTGCATTAGATCCGATCGCGATCGCGCCTATTTTACAATTAAGAAAAGATCTAATTCATGCAGGAGAAGCAATTGTCAAAGACGAACAAAAACCTAAATTTGATTCGGCATCGATTCAACGTCAAGACGAATTAGGAGATGTTATCGCCGCATTTGAAAAAATGTTCGGACAAATAACCCAAGCAATTAGCGATCGCAAAAAAGCAGAAATAGCCTTACAAAAAAGTTTAGATACTGTCAAAGCTTATTCCGATGCTCTAGATAATGAATTAGAAAAAGGTCGGGAGATTCAAAGAAATTTTTTACCCGAAAAAATACTAGAAAAACATAACTATGAAATAGCAGCTTTTTTTAAACCAGCTCGACAAGTAGCAGGAGATTTTTACGACACCTTCGAACTCGCCGACGGATCGATCGCTTTAGTCATTGCCGATGTTTGCGACAAAGGAGTTGGTGCGGCTTTATTTATGGCTTTATTTCGCAGTTTGATTCGTATTTTTAGCCTTAAAGAAACCGAAACTGAAATATTAGAAGCACATACCCCAATTAATGGCTCTTGGATTGGAAAATCTAAATTAACAAATTTAATTCATCTTAATGCCTTACAAGCCGTTTCACTTACTAATAATTATGTGGCTCAAAATCATGGCAATATGGGAATGTTTGCCACCTTATTTTTAGGAATTTTAGAACCAAAAACCGGTTTATTGACCTATATTAACGGCGGACACGAACCCTTATTTATTATCGATCGCAACGGCACAATTAAAGAACATTTAAACTCTACAGGGCCTGCCGTGGGAATGTTGCCAGATCTCGAATTTAAAATTAAGCAAACTTACTTACAGTCGGGGCAGTTACTATTAGGTTATACTGACGGAGTAACAGAAGCCCGCGATCGATCTGGAAAATTTTTTAGCCAAGAAAAATTATTATTTATATTGCAAAATCGGATAACTTCAGCACAAACTTTACTAAATAAAATTGCTGCTAGCGTAATCGCTCATACAGGGCAAGCAGAACAATTTGATGATATCACTCTTTTAGCAATAAAACGCTTCTAAAATATAATGAATAATACCCTAACAGTTTCTGGAGATCTCAATAATTTAAGCACGATCGCCAAGTTCGTAATTGATACTGCAAAAAAAGCAGGTTTAAACAAAAAAAAAACTTACCAACTCAGATTAGCAGTAGATGAAATAGCAACTAATATTATTATTCATGGCTATCAAGAAATCGGCAAAAGTGGAGAAATTAATCTTATTAGCAAACTACAACCCGATCGATTATTTATCTTTTTAGAAGATACTGGTGCTATCTTCGATCCTACCTTACAACCAGCACCCCATAACTTAAATTTACCCTTAGAAAAAAGAGAAATAGGGGGTTTAGGAGTGTATTTAGCCATTCAAGGAGTCGATCGGTTTATTTACGAACACCTCAACGGACGCAACCGCACTACTTTCGTTATTTACATCGATCGAGAATAGTTTTATTTTAACTGTTATAAAAATCAATTAAAATTTATTGTCCCTCGATCGTTTTTGATATAAAATCGCTCCAAAGAGTAATTATTTAGTTATATATTCTTTAATAGATTTCTATATACTATTTAATAAATCGAGCTTGACCGATACGATCTAGAATGGATAATGAATCGCCAAATCCCCCTGAAAGCAAACAAAATAAGCCTTTAACTCCTCGCTTAAGAATACTTGTTTTTAATATCGGTACTATTTACTTAGCCTTTCCGGTTAAAGTAGTTAAAAGAATAGTTTCTCAGTTCGAACTTGCCGAAACTGAACTTAATTCTATTGATATTGCTCGCGTAGATACAAATTATATTATCGTTATCGATTTATATCAAAAATTATTTAAATCTAAAGCTAAAATAGAATCCGAGGCAAAAAAATATCTTTTAATAGCTAAAAATAGTTTAGACGAAGAATTTGCAATTATAATTGAAGAAAATCCGCCTATTTTACAAGAAATCGCTTTAGATAGAGTGCGCGCGCTACCAGAATCTTACCTCAATAATAAAGAACTCAACATCGCATCTCACGTCACTATTATCCCTCGAGAAAAATCTTCTCTAACCGTATTAATTTTAGATCCAGATCGCATTTTACCCGCTCGATCGCAACAATAAATCTAAAATATAAAAATATTATTTAATTTCTCGATTGATTTCTCTTCCTTTGCTAGTAGCCAAATGAGACAGTCCCGCTTCAATTAAAGCGCGATCGCGAATGCGACAAGAATCGCACAAACCGCAAGGTGTTTCACCACCTCCATAGCAAGACCAAGTAGCTTCGATCGGCACTTTTAAACTAATTGCGCGACGAACTATATCCAATTTAGAATCTTTAACTAAAGGTGCGATTAACTGGGGTGCAGAACCTTCTATTGCCAGCTTAGAAGCAAGATTAGCCAGTTTTTGATATGCTGCTAAATATTCGGGACGACAGTCGGGATAACCAGAATAATCTACCGCATTAATACCAAGATAAATAGCTTTAGCATTTTTGGCTTCTGCTAAAGATAGGGCGATCGCGATAAAAACGGTATTTCTTCCCGGTACGTAAGTAGAAGGAATTACATTCGGTATGACTCCATCTTGAGGTAAATTCATTGTCGGATCTGTGAGCGAAGATCCACCCCACTCAGATAAATTGACATTGCTAATAAAATGTTCTGCAATGCCCAAACTTTTTGCTATGTTAATTGCAGCAGTTATTTCTTTTTCATGACGCTGACCGTAACGAAAAGAAAGCGCGATCGCCTCGTATCCGTCTGCTATAGCTATAGCAGCAGTTGTGGCCGAATCTAAACCACCAGATAATAAAACTACAGCACGAGGTTTCATCGGACTCCTAGAAATTTATGGGTTTGTAAACTAATGCGCCATTCTGGGTGTTGCAAAACATATTCGATCGCTAAATTTTGGGATCTTTTTTCACTCCATTCTGGTTGTAAATACTTTAGTGTTTTTTCGGGTACTTTGCTGGCTTGCATTTCTGCCCATTTTAAATCTTCAGCATCTACTACCACTACTTTTAACTCGTCCGCTCGAGGGTATATACTTGGATGAGGTGGTTTGAATCTTTTTGGCGAAAAAGTTACCCAGTCGAATTTGCCGCTCAAAGGATAAGCACCGGAAGTTTCTAGATGAATTCTTTTACTTACCTTAGAAATTGCTTCTGTTAAAGGATTTAAATCGTGCATTAAAGGTTCTCCTCCGGTAATAACTACTATTGCCGGATTTGCCGATCGCACTTCTGCGCTGAGATCTTCTAAATTTCGTTGCGGATGACGCGAAGCATTCCAAGAGTGTTTCGTATCGCACCAAGGACAACCTACATCGCAGCCAGCCAATCGAATAAAAAATGCGCTAACTCCCGTACTCGCCCCTTCTCCTTGAACGGAATGAAAAGTTTCGACGATCGGATAGGTTATGTTACTTAGTTTATCTATAGTTGGCATTCTTTAATAACTAATTTATCGACCTTTAACTAGATCTTATACCGTTTCTGTTTAATATTGCTACACTTAAAACATTCCCAACTCAGAAGCCCACAGCCCAAATTACAGAATCTTTAGTAACTTCTTTTAATATTCAAATAAAATTGCTATTTATTTTGCTATTTTTTTAAATTAGTATTAGACTTTTTTGAGTTTTGACTTGTTGCTTTACTTAATTGCCTGACTCGGATAAGATATCTCTAGT
>CAYWIH010000046.1:0-32089 GCA_964458305.1 uncultured bacterium
TAGGTCATATATCTTCCCTCACAGCAGAAGCGAAAGAAGAAATTACCCCACTAGAAAAAAGATTAGATAGTTTGGGGAAAAGACTGATCTCGATTACCCTGGCGATCGCCGCTTTGGTTGCAGTAACCGGAATTATTGGCGGTCGAGATTTGTACGTGATGGTAGAAACTGCGATCGCTCTTTCGGTGGCTACCGTACCCGAAGGTTTACCTATTGTCGCCACTGTTGCTTTAGCTCGGGGGATGTGGTGCATGGCCAAACGCAACGCTATAATTAATCGTCTCTCAGCAGTAGAAACTTTAGGGGCTACTAGCATTATCTGTACCGATAAAACGGGTACTTTGACTGAAAATCGCATGAGCGTTACGGAAATTGCCCTACATTCTGGCAAAGTAGAAGTAAGCGGGGAAGAACAAACTAAAGGGAAGTTTAGCATTAAAGAAGAAACTATCGATCCGAAAGAAAATAGAGTTCTAAAAGCACTTTTAGAAGTGGGAATTTTGTGTAATAATGCCGCTTTACCTCAAGACGATCGGGGAGAAGAAGATAAAGCAGTTGGCGACCCGACAGAAATAGCTTTGTTAGCTGTAGGTGCAAAAGCTGGTTTGAACAGAAAAGATCTCGTAGAAAAACAGCCAGAAGTCAGCGAGGATGCTTTTGATTCGGAAAGTAAAATGATGGCAACTTTCCACGAAGTAGACCGAAAATATCGAGTTGCAGTCAAAGGTGCGCCAGAATCGGTTTTACCCAATTGTTCCCATTATTTGACCTCCGAAGGTATTGAAGCGATGGAGAAAGAACAATATCAGTCGTGGGAAGAAAAATGCGATCGCCTGGCAAAAGAGGGACTGAGAATTTTAGCGATCGCCCAAAAAACCTCCGACAGCACCAATGCTAAACCTTACGAAGGATTAACTTTATTAGGTATAGTTGGATTGTTAGATCCGCCGCGACAGGAGGTTAAAAAAGCACTCATTGCTTGTCACGATGCCGGAATTAGAGCGATTATGGTGACGGGCGACCAGCCTGTAACTGCCCGCAATATCGGATTGGCAGTAGGTTTGACGACAGAAAGCGAAACCTTAGCAGAACTAGGTAAAGTTTTAAAAAGTCCCGAAGAACTATCCCAACAGGAACACGAAAGACTGCGACAAATTCCGATTTTCGCCCGCGTCAGTCCCGAACAAAAGCTAAATTTAATCGCTTTACATCAAGAAGCAGGGTCAATTGTAGCCATGACTGGAGATGGAGTTAACGACGCACCTGCACTGAAAAAAGCCGATATTGGTGTAGCAATGGGTAAAAGAGGCACTCAAGTAGCCCGCGAAGCCGCAGATATGGTGCTGCAAGACGATGCTTTTGGTACTATTATCGCTGCGGTAGAACAGGGTAGAGCAATTTTTAATAATATTCGTAAATTTACCCTTTATTTGCTCTCGGGTAACGTAGGACAAATTATCGCCGTCTCTGCTGCTTCTTTAACCAGTGCCCCTTTACCCTTATTACCTTTGCAAATTCTCTATCTCAACGTCGTCAACGATGTTTTTCCAGCCTTAGCTTTAGGTGTCGGGCCGGGTAATCCTACTTTAATGCAGCGTCCTCCTCGCGATTCAAAAGAGGCAATCTTAACTACAAAACATTGGTGGGCGATCGCTCTTTACGGATTGTTAATTGCTGCTCCCATACTCGGGGCTTTTGCCATAGCATTGACTGTATTAAATATGGAGGAAAATCAAGCCGTTACTATCTCTTTTCTCACCTTGGCATTCGCCAGGTTGTGGCACGTTTTTAATATGCGCGATGCTGGTTCGGGTTTGATTCGCAACGAAATCACAACTAACCGTTATATCTGGGGTGCAATCTTAATCTGCACGGGTTTATTATTGTCTGCTGTTTATTTACCCGGACTTTCAGATGTATTGCAAACTGTCAATCCTGGTTTAGATGGTTGGGGACTTGCGATCGGCATGAGTTTAATTCCTTTGGTAGTAGGGCAAATAGTAAAGGTAATAAAACAAAAAAAGGTCTAAATAAATAAATTAGCACTGTAATAAATAAAGACGATCCAGACCGGAATTTCGAGCAAAATTATGCCTAAAAGTTGTAAAGCTACTTTATTTCGATCGGGATTTTGTAATTGTTTTTTTCTGTAGCGACGACCCAACCAAAATAATCCGGCATAAAGCAAACAAGCAAACAACAAAGCGATCGCCAACATTTTCAAAGCTTTACTTCTATAATATAGCGATCGCTCTTTTATCCCTTTATTAATAGCAGATTGGATTTTTTCGCGCCAAATTTCAGCTCTTTCTGCTCCGCTCATTCCCCGAATGTAGTCTCGATCGCTAACGGTTACTAAATGGCGATCTTCGATCCGAATAACGGTCTCATTTTCTTGTTTTACTACTCGTACCGATAGCTGTTCTCCTGGTTGTAGATCTCTAAGTTTTTCTTTTAATAAAGCACTGATATTATCAGCTCTTTGGGTAGCAGTAAGGTTAGCAAAGCTGGTAACTTTAAATATAGGTTTTCCGTCTAAAACTACTGGGGCTAATTCGATCGCTTTAGTTTCTGGTTTAGATTTTTCGGCGATTGTTGGTGCAGAGATTAAGTAAGATAATAAACTCAAACAAAAGGCAATTAACAAGATCGCTGCTAATTTCTTTTTTTTTATGTATCCTTTATTGCATTTAGTTGCAGTTTTTTTATCCCTAGCCATTATCAATAAAAGATTATCTGGGCTTTTTTATTTTACCAGAGCCTTACTTTTCTCAATAATAGTTATCTAGAGTTCAATTGTCCCTCGATCCAATCAGAATTAAAAACAGCTTCATAAATTAGATTGGATATAGTTATTTTATCTTCTTTAATACATACTAAACCAGACAAAAGTAATTCTCGTATTTCTGGATTTTCGCGAAAATTAATGGTTTTTTCTCGATAAATTTGTTGGTAAATTTCGAGCAATCGATCGTCAAAAGATGGATTATTTATTAAGCGATTTGCGATAGTTTTTAAATGTTCTGGTTCGTCATTAAATTGCCAATTATCGATGACGTTACTTTTAATTAATCGAGCGACAAAATCAGCTTCAGAGCCGGGAGATAGCTGGGGATTTTCCAGCAGAATTAACTGACAAATTTTTTGGGTTAAAAAAGGCTGACCGTTAGTCCAAAATAAAATCTGTTCGACTAAAAGTCTTCCCTCGGCCTTAACTTCTGCCAAACCAGCAACTAAAGGGTCAATTTCGTGTTTTTGAAAACCCATTAATGGAATAGAAATACCAATATTAAAAGGAGTAAGCTGACGATCTTGAATTAAATTATATGGGGTGGTTACACCTAATAAAACAAAATTAAGACGTTGATATTTGCTATTTTCTGCTCGAGAGTTATAAAAAGAACGGAGCAAAACAAAAAAATCGTCCATCGGGAAACTGAGACTAAGAACGCTATCAATTTCATCGATAAAAATAACTATATTATTAGTAATTTCTTCGAGGAGAATTTCATCGATAAAGACTCGCAATCTTTCTACTGAAGAGAGAAAATCAAGATTTTGCCACCAAGCACGAAAATTGAACTTATTTAAAAGTTCTAAATTACTAGCCATTTTATAAATAAAACTCCCATACCAGCGTTCTAGAGTGATATTTTTGCTGCCGATCGTGGTGAGATCGATCGCCACACAAGTCGTACCTTCTGTTTCGAGTTGAGACATCATTTTGACGCGCAAACTTGATTTGCCCATTTGTCGAGCGTTAAAAACACAGCAAAACTGTCCGTGACAGAGGGCTTGATATAGCATTCGATCGGCAGCGCGAACTACATAAGTTGGAGAGTCAGAGGGTAAAGTACCGCCAATTTGATAGCGATAGCTGGTATCTACTGTCTTTCTCAATAGGGAATTTTCAAACTGTAATTGGGCTTGGGCTGCTTGTAGGAGTTCTAAAGTTTGGTGAAGTTCTTGAGTTCGCTCGAAGACTTTTTGTTCTAAGGTGCGATTAATTTCTTGTAGAGTTGCTTCAGCTTTTTGTCGGTTGCGAGATTCTTGAAGCAGACTGAGGTGTGTTTTGATTCTAGCAAGTAATTCGTGTTTGGCAATAGGCTTAGTTAAATAATCATTAGCCTGAACTTCTAAGCCAGCTAAGCGATCGCTGATGCGATTTTTAGCAGAAATAAAAACAATTGGCAAAGTGTCAACAGACCAATTTTGACGAATGCGCTGGGTAACTTCTAAACCAGTCATTTTCGGCATCATTACATCTAATAAAATTAGATCTGGAGGTCGATCGCCCTCGATTTGCTCTAAGAGTTCGATTCCCGAAGCAACCAAACTAATTTGATAGTTTTGCAGTTTGAGAAAATTGTAGAGAACTTGACGATTAACCGGATCGTCATCGACGATTGTAATCTGCCAGTTAGAGTTAGGATCGTTATCGATAGTTCGATCGCTATTATTTTCTGGTGCGATCGCTGTTAAATTGAGGGGTTCTAAGGGTAATAAATTAATGTTGTTGCGGGGAGTAGGAGAAGATTCGATCGCTTCTGGCTCTTGTTGGGCAAGGGGTAAAGTAAAAGTAAATACCGAACCTAATCCAAGTTCGGAAGTAACAGAAATCTTCCCACCATGAAGTTCGACTAATTTTTTGGTAATTGCTAAGCCCAATCCAGTGCCGCCGTAAATGCGATCGGTAGTACCATCAGCTTGAGAAAAAGAATCAAAAATAGTAGCTAGTTTATCTCGATCGATCCCAATTCCAGTATCTTTAACGGAAATCGCGAGATAATCGTTACGAGTTGCTGCTGTAATTTCGATCTTACCAGTATTGGTAAATTTAATCCCGTTGCCAATTAAATTATAAAGAATTTGTTGTAAGCGATTTTCATCGGCCCGAACCTCAGCTAAATCTGGAGAAATATTATTAATTAATTTGAGATCTTTATTATTAATTAAAGGCTCGCACAAACTAATAACAAGTTCGGTACATTCCCTAACTCCAATTGCTGAAAGCTGCAGTTGAATATCTTCATGTCGCAGTTTGGAAAAATCGAGGATATCATTAACTAAATTATTTAAACGACGGGCACTATTAACAATTAAACTCAAATTAGAGCGAGCCGGATCTGAAAGTTTCCCGGCTATCCCATCTAATAAAGATTCGGCCAAACCGATAATACCATTGAGGGGAGTTCTTAATTCGTGAGAAGTATTTGCTAAAAATTCATCTTTGAGCCGATCTAATTCCTGTAAAGAATTATTTAAGCTTTTCATCTCTTCGTTTTGCTTTTTGAGAGTAGCAAAAGAATTTTGCAGTTGGCTGGTCATTTCATTAAAAGAAGAAGCCAATCGATTCAGTTCTTTAGTACCGCGAACGTTTAGTTTTGAATCCTTACCTCCTAATGTAATCTGAGAGACTGAGGCACTTAAATGCTCGATCGGCATTGCTAAAAAGCGTGAAATTAAAATCGCTGCAATTACCGATAAAAATAAAGATATTACGCACAACAAAATTGTCATCCGGGTGTTAGCGTTAATCGTTGCCATAAAGTCTGATTCGGGCAAGAGCAAAACAATTAACCAATCTAAACCGAACTCATCTTGATAAGTAACTACTTCTAAAAATTGTTTTTGACCTTTGTAATTAAACTCTAATTGATAATTGCGATCGATTTGGCTGTAGTCGCCGAAATATTGTTGTAAAAATTGGGCAGTTGCTTGAACTACTGGTTCTTTACTATCTAAAATGTCGAGACGTTGAAACTTCGAACTTTGAAGATCTTTAAGAAATGCTCCACTATCTAAGTTTTCGAACTGTTGCGGTTGTTTTTGCTGATAAGTCTTGCTCTTAAATGGAGATTCGTCGGTAGATGTTGCTACTAACAATCCATTTCCCTCGATGATAAAAGCTTTTCCGGTTTTACCAATTTTTAGTTCTTGAAGAAATTTTTGAATGTCTTCGAGACTGAGATCGACTGCTAAAACTGCTTCAAATTCTCCCGAGCTATTATAAAGTGGTTTTACTGCTGGAAGAGCTAAGTTTAAATAAGGAGCTGTCCAGATATAAATTTCTCCCCAACTTGCTTGACCTGTTGCCAATGCTGTTTGATACCAAGGTCGACTTAAAAGATCGTAGTTAGAATTTATTCCTGCTATTTTGGTACGATGACCGCGATCGTCTGTTTCATAAGTATAAAATTTTGGTTCTAATAATTTTCCATTCCATTCTCCGATTCTGATTCGATCGTTGAGAGTTCGCTCTGCACCGCAAAATAATTCAGCTTTAGTACCTAGAAAAATATATGTGGTCTTGGGAAATAATTTAATCTGGTTAACAAAATTTTGCTCTAATTGTTGGCACGTTTGTAAATTCCATTGACCGATAAAATAGGCTTTTCCATTAAGGGAGTTGATTGTGTGAGGGGTTGTTAAATAGACATCTAACTCTTGTTTGATTCGCGCTGTTATTTCGGCCCGTAAATCATTAACTACTTGATTGACCGCTTTCTGACCGTTGCGATGGGAAAGAAAACCCACTAAACCCACAACTAGAGTAATTTGTGAAATAAAAGTAACAATCAAGATACTTCTTAAACTATTTGCCCCATAGTTCTTTTGGAGTTTGCTTAAAATTGATTTAAACATCTTTATCGGAGATCTTGACTGAGTAAAACTATGCGATCGATCCAAAAAGCGATCGCGATCGCTAAAAATATCATTTAAGAACACATAATATCAATCCAATCTGATGTTAATATAATCTTAACGATTGAGAGCGAGATTTTTATATTAAACTGACCTCAATATTTGAAATCATATGTTACCTCATTAACTCGCTCTATTTTTAAATTTAAAAAAGGCGATCGCACCATGGGATCGCCTCTTTCAATTGTCACTTAAATTAAATTAGACAGTTGCTAATTCTTTTTCGGGACGTTTGCTGTTACGAATACCTTCGATCGCTGCGGCATAATCTGGGGCTTTAAATACTGCAGAACCTGCTACAATAGCATTCGCACCGGCTTCTAAGACTTGCCAAGTGTTGTTGGGTTTTAATCCGCCATCTACTTCGATCCAAGGATCTAAACCGCGATCGTCGCACATTTGACGCAATTTACGGATTTTTGCTACGACTCCGGGGATGAAGCTTTGACCGCCAAAACCAGGGTTTACACTCATAATTAAGACTAAATCGCACAAGTCTAGAGTGTATTCGATCAATTCTAATGGTGTACCGGGATTTAATACTACTCCGGCTTTTTTGCCTAATTCTTTGATTTGTCCTAAAGTACGGTGTAAGTGAGGGGATGCGTTGTGTTCTGCGTGTACTGAAATTATATCCGCTCCTGCTTTAGCAAAATCGGCTACGTATTTTTCTGGTTCGACGATCATTAAGTGTACGTCGAGGGGCTTTTGTGTCACTGGTCTGATAGCTTTTACAATTAAAGGGCCGATGGTAATATTGGGTACGAAGCGTCCGTCCATTACATCAACGTGAATCCAATCTGCACCAGCTCGATCGACTGCTTTAATTTCTTCTCCGAGACGGGAAAAGTCTGCCGATAAGATCGATGGTGCTATTACTGTTTTTTTCTCGCTCATAGCTACTCTCTTAAGGATTTTTACCTTTATTTTTTTTTAATTGTAATAATATTAACAGAATATTTAAGAATATTTAGATCTTTTTATATTTCAAATTTCTAAAATCGCTTTAGCGGTAAATTGTGGTTTTTCTAAATGAGGTACGTGACCGCATTGAGGAATCCAGATTAGTTTGCTATTGGGGATCGCCTTTTCAAATTTTGCAGCGTCTTTAGTTCCTAAGACTCGATCGTCTTGGCCCCAAACGATCGATGTTGGTTGGCAGATATCTTTTAATTTAGGCATCATACCGCCATAACCGCCACTTTTTGTAAAAGAAATTAACGCTTCGCTCCAACGGTTACAATTTAAGTGCAATGCGGCACAAGTAGCGGCATCTGTTGAGGCTAAATTTTTGTCATAATAGGCAGCGCGTGCGATACTTTGCCTTACTCTAGGATTGCGTAAAAATGCGGTAGCTAAGTAATCTAAGGGAGGAAACATAAATTTAGCCGCGCTGGGTGGTTTGGCTAAACCAGCACTGTCTAAAAGAACTAATTTTGTTACTGCTTCGGGGTAGGCTAAAGTAAAGTCGATCGCTACTGCACCACCCATTGAAGCTCCTACTAAGATTACTGGTTTTTGGATCGTTTCTTGCCAAAAATGATATAAATGGGTTTTAATTGCTTCTGGGTTAAAAGATAATTCTGCAAGCCGATCGCTAAAACCAAATCCTAATAAGTCTACTGCTATGGTTTCGTTTTCTGCGGCTAAAATTGGCATTAATCTGCGAAATTCTAACACGGAACTGTCAAAACCGTGCAATAAAAGTATTGGCGTGTTGCCGTTTCCTTGACGGACGTAGGTTGTTAATATGGGTCGATCGATTAATGGGGTAGGTATGGGTATTTGTTGGATTTTTTCTACTATGGCGATCGAGGTTGGTTCGGTTAATTTTTTAGCTGCTTCGGGAATAAAATTCATGGACTATTTTTTTAAAAATCCATCAAAATTATAAAATAAATCGCCCCATTTTTGTTTGCGATTTCTGAAAGCTCAGATCTGATTTTCAAATTCAATCGCAATTTTATCGGCAAGCAATCGAGTTTTTATTGTGTTATTTTTTTCAGCGATTTCCCCTTTTATTTTGGCGCATTTCTTGCATATTTTGACGCTGTTCGGGGGTTAAAATTTGACTAATTTGCTGGCGATTATTTTGACGAATAGTTTTGATTTGTTGCTTTTGTTCTTGGCTAAGATTTAAAGATTTAAATACTTTGCGCCCCTTCATTCCCTGTTGTTTTGCAGTTTCTAACTGGGATCTTTGTGCGGGAGTTAAAATATTTTCTACTTGCGATCGACTCGATCTAAAAATTTCTTGGATGCTATTTTTTTGAGTGTCTGTTAAATCTAATTTTTCTGCCATCCGTTCTAATCTCGATCCCGGTTGAGCCATTGCTGGAGATACAGATCCGACTAAAATTGTGAAAGCAAGTAAGCCAGATAAAAATAAAGATCTTTTCATGGTTATTAGGGCTAATTGTTTGTTACGTTGGTTTAGACAATCGGGCCGCTAAAAAGGTTCAGATCTTTTAAAAAAATAATTTTAATTCAGTCTGGCTCTGGTTTTAAGCTCGATCGTTTTGCTAAAGGAGTTGCTTAATCTTGATAAGAATATCCTTGTAAAAATTCAACTTTATCTATTTGTTGTTGAACTAATTCGATCGATTCTTCGGGCCAATCAATATTAAAGCGAGTTTTTCTGGGAGATTTAAAGACGATACTCGCACAATCATCTAAATAATTTTGATGGGGTTCTACATCTAGAAAAACGCATAATTTATGTAAAATTTCACGAGGATTTTCAATTAAAGATTCGTGCTTAAATTCAAAAAAATCTTCTGGAGCTATTTGCGTTTTTAACTTAGTAATAGTTTGGCATTTAAGAAAATAAGAATCGATCGTAGCTGCCATTTTTCTATTCCGTTTAGAAATCATCGTACTGATATTATCGTAAGGATTTCTAGTCACGTGAATGAATTTAATAGGAACGTCAATTTTATCTTTTAAAACGTTTAAAATATCTGGATTTTCCCGCAAGACTTGATTTGTGCCGCTCCCTTTTTTATCGCCAATAACTTTAATACTTTTAAATTTTCCTTGCCATTGATTGGGAACTTCATAAGAATATTTAGTTTCTCTTCTTCCGGCTGCGGCGTGTCGCTGAGACCCTCGCAATAATAAATAGTAAATTTTTCTCTTACTAAATCCTCTTTCAAAATATCTTAAAGCGTTTAATTCGTGGGCTACGATTATATTGGGATGAGCGTCTAGTAACGAGCCGACTAAACTATGTCCGCTTCTCGGATAACCGACGAACATACAGTATTTTTCGACTGTTTTAAAGGGATCTTCGCGAGCGAATAATTCGGATAAATAATAATTGATATAGTCGTTTAATCTGATGGCTTTTTTGGTAAAATCTTGGTAGAGATTATCGAAAATAGTATTATTCATTGACATCTATTGGTTAAAAAAAAGTTCTTAGAGCTAATAATTACAAACGCGATCGCCTTAGTGAGTATCTTATCTAAGGTTTTATTAGTAAATAGCTGATGACCTAAGTATATCATTATCGAGATTCTCTCCGTGGGGCATATTTTTAAAGAAGGTTCGATCGTAGAAGTGTTTAAAATTCTAATTAAAATTACTTAATAGTCGCTCGAGATACCATTTTTTTTAGGTATAAGATTAGTAAATATGCTGAAAAAATAATGGAGATCGAACAAGATTCTAAGCCCTTAAATAAAGGTAAAGTGATTGCTATTCGAGGAAGTATAGTCGATGTTTTCTTTGCCGATCGGCTGCCAGAACCTCATAATTTATTAAAAGCTGGAGAAAATGGCAAAATAGCCCTAGAAGCGATGACATATCTCAACGAGCGAACGATCGTCGCGATCGCCCTGAGTTCGACTCGAGGTTTGGCTAGGGGAGAAACCGTTATCGATACCGGCCGTCCTTTAGAAGTACCAGTCGGAGAAAATATCCTGGGGAGGATGTTTAATGTCTTCGGGCAAGCGATCGACAAAAAAGAAGCTTTAAAATCGAGTAAAATGCGATCGATCCATTCCCGGCCGGTAGCAATGAGCGAGCGATCGACAACTACCGAAATCTTCGAAACCGGAATTAAAGCGATCGACGTACTCGTACCCTTAGAAAGAGGCGGAAAAGCGGGATTGTTCGGGGGTGCTGGAGTGGGAAAAACTGTATTGATTACGGAATTAATTAATAATGCTGTCAGCAGTTATGAAGGTGTAAGTATATTTTGCGGTATTGGGGAGCGATCGCGCGAAGGAGAAGAACTATATCGGGAAATGCAAGCAGCTGGAGTCTTGGATAATACCGTGATGGTATTCGGACAAATGAACGAATCTCCTGGAGTTCGTTTTCGAGTCGGACACGCAGCTTTAACCATGGCTGAATATTTCCGCGACGATCTCGGTAAAGATGTTTTACTGACGATCGACAATATTTTTCGCTTCATTCAAGCCGGATCGGAAGTATCGGGCTTGATGGGACAATTGCCCTCTAGAGTCGGCTATCAGCCCACTTTAGCCACGGAATTGGCAGAACTAGAAGAGCGGATCTGTAACACCCCTACAGGGGCAATTACTTCGATTCAAGCGGTCTACGTTCCGGCCGACGATTTTACCGATCCTGCTGCAGTACATACATTTTCTCACCTTTCGGCCTCGATCGTACTTTCTCGTAAAAGAGTCGCTCAAGGACTTTATCCGGCTATCGATCCGCTTCAATCCGATTCTAAAATGTTAACGCCCCAAATAGTAGGCGATCGACATTATAAAATTGCTCGGGCCGTTCGTCAAACTTTAGCAAATTATGAAGAATTAAAAGATATTATCGCTATGTTGGGGTTAGAAGAATTAGCCCAAAGCGAGAGAAAAATAGTATCTCGGGCCCGCAGGTTGGAAAGGTTTTTAACTCAACCATTTTTTACTACCGAACAGTTTACGGGTTTAAAAGGCAAATTAGTAACTTTAGAAAGGGCTTTAGATGGCTGCGATCGCATTCTTAACGATGAATTTGCCGACTATCCTGAAAGATCTTTATATACGATCGGCGCGATCGAAGAAGCAAAAAAAGAGTAACAAATAAAGATTAGTCTACTTGCTATTTCCGATGATTTTAAAAGTTTTATTACCGACAGAAGTATTAATCGCAGAAAAGGTAACTAAAGTTAATGCCGAAGCAGAAAACGGACATTTTGGCATCTTGCCACATCATATCGATTTTGTCGCTGCTTTAGTGCCGGGAATACTCAGTTATCAAAAAGAAGATAGTAAAAAAGAAGTTTTTTTAGCAGTCAATGAAGGGATATTGGTTAAATGCGATCGAGAGGTGTTAGTTTCTACTCAAGATGCTATTCAAGGTGAGGATCTGGCAACTCTCAAACAAGCTGTAACGGAACAATTTAAAGTATTAGATGAAAAAGAAAAATTGACCCGTTCTGCTTTGGCTAAATTTGAAGCTAATATGGTGCGTCGTTTTCGGGATTTAAAATTATGAAAAAAGATAAAGTAAGCAAAAGCGATTTTTCGCGTCGAGTAGAAAAGAAAGTCGATCGCAAAATTGCCGCCAGAAAGAATCCTAGTAATATTTGGATCGGTTTGAGAATGTTTGGGATGGTAGGTTGGTCGGTAGCTATTCCTACTTTAATTGGTGTTGGTTTGGGTATTTGGATCGACAATAATTTTAAAAGTGAATATTCTTGGACTTTAATGATGTTATTTGTTGGAGTTGTTGCGGGTTGTTTTAATGCTTGGTATTGGATCGAAAAGGAAAGTAAGGATGATTAGTTAGGAGGATAAATTACTTTTTTTAGTGTTGCTAAATTTTGGTAATTCAGAAATCGTAAGATTTTTAGTTATACTATTTTTTAAAATAATTGCTACAAATAGTTTCTAAAAGAAATAAATTAAATTTATTTAATTAAAACTAGCTTAAAAGTGACGTAATAGAAACTTAAAATTGATTTTCTAAATACTAGTATTTAAAAAAAACTCTACTTATACCGTTTCTATTTAAGATTGCTACAAATGAAGGGTCAGAAGTCAGGGGTCAGAGGTCAGAGGTAAATATTAAATTACCTCTGAATAGTTAAGATAGTAGACAAGATATTATTATCATTTGCGGTCATGGGAACGATCGCGGTTTATTGTTGCCCGAATTAGCTGAAGAAATTAAAGATAAATATCCCTATAAAGATGTTATACGTCCAGAAGATTTTAAAGAATTCGTTCGACTGGAGGGTAATATAATTATTAATAGTTCCTGTCTCGGTGGTAGTCAGAAATTAGCAAAAATTTTTTTAAATAGAGGAGCAAAATATTATATTGGCGCGAATGGCTATTTAGATGGAAATGCTTGTTTGATGTATCTTTTAAGTTTTTTATATGAATATATGCGAAATGGAAATAATGTCGAACAAGCTCATTATATTAGTTCGAAACATGAAGACGATCGCAGAAGATTTTTATTATTTAGTTAATTAGCTTCCGAGGGGCTAAAATATTTTTAGATATTATTCGATCGAATAGCTTTTTATGAAATTTAACGTCACTTTCGATCGCGATGAAGATGGAACTCGATTGTAGAATTTACTTTTATTATGGGCTGGTAAAACTAAAGAAGAAGCACTAACAAATATTAAAGATGCTATTTTTGCTTGTCTTCAAGTTCGCATCCAAAGATAGATAAAATAATTTTAATTTAAAGCAGAGATTAATTTAACTCTACCGAGTAGATATCGAGAATTACAAGCCCCAGTAAACTCGATTTTAAGATATTGGGTATCGGCGGGTAAAATATCTTTTGGGGTAGTAAAAATTACGTCGGTATTCTTTCCTTTAACAGTAATTACCCGATCGTAGTTGACTGTTACATTTTGCCAATTAATCCCATCGATCGAGCTGTAATAGCGGGTGTCGGTGCTAGGATAATCGTATCCATAACAAGCAGAAGTCCGATCGAGATTGAAATTAGGACGAGATCTCATGTAAACGATCGCGTTAAAATCTCGCAAACCCTGTTGACTGTAAATAAGGTATTCTGGGGAGTTAGTTTGACGTTTGGCTAAGTTGCGATCGTAGTCGTATCGGATCGGGTTTTTGGGTGAATTTTCTATTTCCCAATTTGGCGATCGCGAATCAATTAAATCGAAATTGGCCAGAGGATCGATCGTTATTTTAGCTTGAAGGCTGCGATAAGCTACTGTATTAGTATATTCGGATCTGCCGCTACTATTGACGGCAACAATGCGATAGCGATAATCTCGATTAGGTTGAATGCGATCGACGAAATTAGTTACATTAGCTTCTACAGTACCAACTAAACGCCAACCAAACAAGCCGTCATCCCGTTCGATACCGAAACCTTCTTCGTTAGCAGAATTATCTTTCCAAGCCAGTTTAACACCGCTCGGGCCTAAATTTGTTGCGGTTAACTCTGTGGGGGTGTCTGGGGTATCTGTAGTGTTTCCTTGGGAGGTAATTTCTAAAAAAGTTACTCGATCGTCGATCGCTACGGTTATAGAATTATTGTCGATCGCAACTTTAGTACTGACTAGGTTTAAATTTGGCTTGTAAGCTTCTACTCTGGAGATATTATTTTGAAAATCGATGGTTACCGGAATACTCTTAGCATCGCTAGCATTATTGTTGAAAATTCCGCGCCAGAGGGCTAAATAATATTTATCCTTGCTGCTGTGATACAGTAAGGTGTGCTGTATATCTTTGCCATCGGTGACGATCGAAAAATTTAAAAACCGAAAATCATTGCTATTTTTTTCCTCATCTTGCAGCAAAGCGATCGTATTTTTTATTGCGATTGCGGCAGGTTTGTAAGTAAAATCGGATCGGACGATTCCATAGCGTTTTTGGCCGTTACTGCTATTGGAGTTACTGTCGATTAAGACGTGATTGTGCGATCGCAATACGCCACGATTAAAATTAATTAAGTATATTCGCGGATAGAGTCGGCCTTGTTCTATTTCTTCGCTGGTGCTTTTGGTATTTTGTCCTATTTCTGTGATGTATAAAGGTAAATTTGCGCTTAAATAGCCCGAATATTTGGCATTAAACCGATATCCATCTACTGGAGGGTTAGTATAAAGATGCAGGTTTCCAGCATCGATATATTCGCTAATATCGAGGAGTTTTTGCATATTATAATCTCGATAAAAGGAAGGGCCGACATAAGGAATACCATCGAACCAAGGATCGGCGCGCATTTGCTGGTATAATTCTTTAACGAAGGCTGTTAGGGTTGTTGCCCAATCGGGATCTTTGGCCGGATCTATGTAATCGTATTCGTTAGGCCCTTCTAAGGCTATAAGGCGATCGCGATATCGATCGTGTTTGCTTTTTATTGCGGTTAAAAGTTGTTTTACTGCTTCGGGAGAGGGATCTAAGGCTCGAATATTAACACCTACGCTGACTGTATAAGTATAATTATTGCCAGCCAAGCGATCGACTCCATTTTTATGTTTGGTTAAGTTGCGAAAATGTTCGATCCCGATATCGTCGGCTATATCTGTAATTTTATCCCAATCGTATTTTTTGTTAACGCCGGAAGTGCCGATACTATCTATAAAACTGGCTGTGCTGCGGGCTGTTTGTTTTAAGTATGGTAATTTTTGATTAATATTATTTTGGGACATTATCTGAGTGCAACCAATACTTAATAGTAAGGTTATGCTAAAAAGTAAGATCGGCTGTTTTAATTTTTTTAATATTACCGAGATTTCCATCTTTCTAGATTAATATCTAAAATTTTTTCTAGTTTTTCTATGTCTGGCTTATACATTTCTAACAAACGTTGGCGGGTTGTTTCTGACATGGGTGGTAATTTTTTTTTCGCACCGATTTTTAGTATTTTTTGTACTCCCAATTGTTTGGCAAAATTAATCGCCCAATCGTTATTAGATCGGATTAATTTGCATCTAATGCGATCGGCTATTTGATTGATTTTTTTGAATTTGGGAATGTAAGTTTCGTTTACTTTTTTCGCTCCGGCTGTTTCGGGAAATTCTTTAATATCTACTTCTAAAAAATTAGCAATCGTTGCTTTTGTCGAGTCTAAATCTTTTACCGCATCTTCAAAAATAAAATGACAAATAGAATCGCGATCGAACCTGGCTAAATATTTTTCTAAATACTTGCCATAAAATCCGTATTCTACCGATCGAGACTCTTTTTTTATAAATTCTTCAAATGTTTGTGTCGCTCCTTGAATTCTTACTGTTTGACCGTAATCTGAATATAATCGAGCGATCGGATTTCTTAAAATCACGATTAATTTTTTTATTTGTCCTGTTTTGGCGATTCTTTCTGCTGCTGCTGCTGAATATAAATATGAGGGGGTAAATTCGCCGATAATGCTATATTTTTTCTGATTTTCGCTGTCAGGAAAAAAAGATTCGTACCATTCAAAGCCGCGATCGTAATGCTTGTTAAAAAAATTGATTTCTTTTCTTTTAAGGGGCATATATATTTGAGGATGCTGTTTGAGCATTTCAAACATCCAAGTAGATCCGCATCTTTCTCCGCCAATACCTATAAACGATGGAATTGTCATAGTTTTATTTGTTTTATTGTAATTTTAAAATAGTATTTCTTGCTAAGGAATCATTGCTTTTCTTTGGGCAATAATAAAAATATTTGTTGCGAATATATTGAGAGGCCAAATTTTTTCAGCGTATTTATTGAGGTTATATATTTTACTCATTATTACTTTGAAATCGTTTAATCTTTTAAGATCTTTTGGATCGGATACGCGACGAGATGGAAAGGAACTTAATGAGGGAAAAACCTGATGATAACCCCACTCGATCGGCACGAAACCACTGTGTAATAACATCTCTTTTATTTTGTTTATCGAGTATTTTCTCATATGTGTTAATTTGCGAAATTTTTCCGATAAAAATTCAGTATAAGACAAACGATTTGGCAAAAATGTTATTATTAAATATCCTTCATTTTTAATAATGCGATAAAGTTCTTTAAGAGATTCGCGATCGTTAGCGACGTGTTCTAAAACTCCATTACCTATTACTATATCGAAGTAATTATCTTGGTATGGCATTAAATAGTAATGATTTAATTGGGAATATATTAAATTAGCTTTTTCGGAGAATATTTGATATTTACCTCGAATGATATCGCAGCCATGAATTTCGATTTTTCCTGCTCGATCGCCGAGATATGTTTTTATCGTATAGCCGATTATACCGTTTTTGCAACCCCAATCTAAAAAAGTATTTTTACCCGTTAGATATTTTTTATATATTGAGAAAGATGCGACTCTTTTCCTAATTAAAATATCGTTTTGAAGTACGTTCGGTATTTCATCATGAGGATTATTTTTAATATATTCTTGGTAAACCTCGGTGATTTTTTGAATTAAATCTTTTTCTAGTGTTAGATTCATAATTAAATAGTAAAAAATGCAAAATATTCTTTTCAATCGAAAATAAAATCGTTTGGTTTGCAATCAAAAATTTTATTTATTTAAAATACTCTTTTACATATAAAGCCTCAAGAAAATTACTTACTGAATGTTCCCTCGGTTGGCGATAATAAATTCTTTTTCTCGGTCTTCCTTTGGCGATCGGATTTCCTGCTCTAATCGAGCCATTTTCTAAAATTTTCGAGTAATAATTTAAGTATTTTTCCGCCATATAAATGTGATTAAATTTTGCTTCGACGCGATTTCTACAAGCTTCAGGATCGAAATATTTTGCCTTAGAAACAGCCTCAACTAATTCCTCAAAAGAATCAGCCAATACACCGCAACTAGAATCGACAATTTCCGGCAGAGATCCTCGAGGAGTAGCAATAACTGGAGTTCCGCAAGCCAAAGCCTCGATCGAAACGATGCCAAAAGGTTCGTCCCAAATAATTGGAAATAATAAAGCGCGGGCATTTTGCAATAATTTTAATTTCTTTTCCCCGTCTACAGTGCCGTGAGAAATAACATTTTTACTCCAAAAAGGAGCTTTTCCGCCACCAATTTCTAAAGTAATCTTTGCTCGATTTGCTATTTTGATCGCTCCGGGTAAATTTTTAACAATCCAAGCAGCTTTTGCTAAATAAAAAAGATAGTCTTGTTTTTCTTTTTTAAGCGGATATTCAGCCATATCTAAACCGTTATGAACGTATTCAGTCCAATTGTGATTTGCTGCGTGAGAAGCACTCAAAAAAATTGTATTTGGTAAATAAGTTTCTCCCTCCGCACCGTTGCCACCAATTCGCACTAAAAAAGGATAATCTATTTTAAAATCCGGCGTACCGTAAAGTTGAACGATATCAGTTCCTTCAGGAATAAAAGGATTTAAATCGTCAAAATTTTCGCTAATTTCGATGACTTTAGCAAAAGAAATCGGAACTTGACTGACTTTTTTACAAAGATAAGTAACTTGATGTCCCAATTCTGCCTGTGCTTTACCCAGCCAATAAGCTATTCGTTCCCCACCGCCATAGCCCCGGACGGGAAAAGGTTTAGAATAAGGAAGATAATGAACTATTTTCATAAAATTTTTTGCTTTAATTAGTTTGTTTAAAAACTAGTGAGGAGTTAAATTACTGTTTAAAGACGCTCCATTTGCTTGGCGATCGAATTTTTTTTTCAATCTTTTGTAAAGATAATATTTCCGGCCCGCCAAACCCATACCTAAAAACATCCAAAAAGCAGTTCCGGGAGTATCTTGCAAAGCATTTCCTAACGGCATCACTATCAAGATACTAATTATAAAACTGCGAGCCATACTGATAAAAGGATCGCTGCGAATTTCGGGACATTTAAATAATTGATAGATAATTAATAACACTCCTCCAAGATAAAAAATCGTTCCAAACCAACCATAAGAAAAAAGCATCGATAAAACAGCACTATCGATCGGACGGCCAAAATCGGGCCTGTTGCCAATTCCGTAGCCAAACCAACAACTGAAGGCTTGCCAAATCAAGAGACTGTAAGTTTCGGCCCTTTCCACACCGCTACCGTCATCTTGGATGCTGAACAAACTTTCCAAACGAGAATCAATTACTGCGGCAAATTGGGGAATATTGGTTAAGGGAATCACTAAAACCACCATCACCGTGACGATCGCAATTAAGCGAATTTGCAGGCTCGATTTGAGAGAAAATAACAACATCATCACACTGATGACTAAAGCAATCCAACTGGTACGGACTCGAGATAGTAATAAGGCAATATAACCGGCGATCGAGGCTGGAGTGCTTAATACTCCTCGATAACTCAATAACAGCAGCAAACCGGGCAAAATAAACATCGCAAAAGCAAAAGGCCCGTCCATAGTACTCCAGACTCTAATCCCCAAAGGTTCTGGATTTCCGGCACTAACTAATTGAGATTGGATCAGCCAAAATCGATCCCATTGAGGTGCGAGGAGATATTGTAAAATTCCGTAAACTCCCGTTACTATCACCCCCCAAAGATAAAAACGCTCGATCGCCCCTCGATAAAGAGGATAATCGCGCCATTGGCTGAATAAATGAAAAGAAAATAAAACCGGACAAATCCACTGAAATCCGCTTTTAATTACCTTTTGAGGATCTCCGAGGACTATTCCGAGCAAGAAAGCATAAGCTAATGCTGTAAAAACTAGAATATAAGGAAATGCTCCCTGTCGATTCATTTTTGGCAGATTTTTATACAAAGTAAGAATAGATATTCCCGTAACTAAAGGGGGTGTCAGTAAAATTGGACTGGGGCTAGTAAAACTACTTTGAAAATCTGCAACTCTTCGCAATAATGGGGTGAGGACGAACAGCCAGAGGGCAAAATTAACGTAAAAAATTGGATAGCGTAAATAAAATAATAACCCTAAAGCAACTGCTCCGGCCGGAACGATCAGATTGAGCAGTTTCCCCGCACCGATCGCTAAAGCCGCCAAACAAATAAATATATATCCGATAATTGCCGTCGATGCTACTGCTGGCGGGCCTTTTGTTAAAGAGCCTTTTTGATTTCTAATCCGATTTTGAATCACTGTTTCTTACTTATTAAATGGTTAGGCTTGATACTGCATTTGATGATATTTCCATAATTTACCGCGCAGATCGAGCAATTCTTGATAACCTCCTTCTTCAACGATGCGGCCTTTTTCGAGAACTACTACCCGATCGGCTCTGACTATAGTCGATAAACGATGGGCGATCGCAATTACCGTTCTACCTCTAGCTAAATTTTCGATCGACTCTTGAATTAATCTTTCTGTCACCGAGTCTAAAGCACTGGTTGCTTCGTCCAAGATTAGTATTTCTGGATCTCGTAAAATAGCCCTGGCGATCGCGATTCTTTGACGCTGGCCTCCCGACAATCTCACGCCGCGATCGCCTAAAATTGTTTCCATACCTGCTGGCATTGCTTCAATAAATTCTATGGCATTGGCTAACTTAGCCGCGCGAATGATTTCTGATTCTGCTGGTCGATCGAGGGCGTAAGCGATATTATCTCTGATGGAGGTATTGAAGATAAAAGTATCTTGAGAGACGATCGCCATTTTGCGACGCAAAGAATCGATATCTAAATCTTTTAAATCTATTCCGTCGATCAGGATCTTACCCCTGGTTGGATCGTAAAATCTGGGAATCAAATCTACTAATGTGGTTTTCCCCGCACCTGAAGAGCCTACTAATGCGGTTGTTTCTCCTCTATTTATCTTTAATGTGATTCCGTGCAAAACTAATTCTAGGGAGTTGTAACCAAAATCGACATCGACAAATTCGATCGACTCTTTTAAAGAACTAAATTCGATCGAGCCGTTTTTTAGATATTGTTTATCGTCTTTTCGCAACAGATCTTTAATATTCTTCAAAGCTCCCTGATAGCCTCTGATCCTGCCTCTAATGGCATTGACTTGAGAAACTAAAGGCATCATCCGAAACAGGATAAACATAAACGTTAATAAAGAGGCGGCTGTTTTTTCTCCTTGAACCACAAATAAAGTAAAAGAAGCTAAAATTATCCCGATCAAGATCGTACTAGCCGCTCCTTCTGCTAAAGGTTGGATCGTTTCCGATATTGAGGCAACTTTTTTATTAGCGTCTAATACTTCTTCTGCAGCTTTTTTAAATCGCCGACGCTCGAAATTTTGGGTTGCAGAAGCTTGTATGGTTCGCACTCCGTTGATAAACTCGATCGCGATCGAGGATACTTTACCATCGGCTTGCGGAATTGCAAAACTAGCCTCCCTCACCCTTCTAATTACGTTGTTCAACCCCACCGACAGCAAACCGTAAAGCATTATCGAAGCTATCGATAATTGCCACGACAGTAGGAACATTGACAGCACATATACCAATAAAGTAGAACTCCTGGTAATTAGCATCGACACGTCTCTAAAGGCTAACTTAGCTCGATCGACCTGATTGGTCATCGTATTTATTATTTCCCCGGACTTACTTTGGGAATAAAATCCCAAACTCAAACTACTTAATTGTGCGAATAAGCTTTTGCGGATGCGATGGGCTAATGAAAATTCCGACAGCCGCGAGTAATATCTACCCCAATATATAAACGCCGATCTTACCCAAATAATACCGAGGATTAATGCTGCTACTCGATAAAGACGCTCTTTTGGCGGTGCATCGATCGCTAAAAACCAGCGATCGAACCATTCTACTCCCGTATTAATTGGAGTTTCGCTCGGATGAGTCAATCCTTGCAAAAAGGAACTAATTAATCCCACTGTCGCTCCTTCTAGGAAAGCAGCGATTAAGGTGGTTACTAATGCTAGTATTACTATTTTGCGAAAATGCTTCAACTCTCGCAAAATTACTGAATTATCTCGCCAGAAACTGGTAGTTTTTATTATATTTGGCAGTCGCAAACCCATAAATTGTGCCTCGGGCAATAATGATGTAATAATAATTTTTGACTTTCGAGTGGAATTTATATTAGAATTTATCTGTTTTGAGAAAATTTAATTTTTATTTTGCGAATTAAGACTTAATTATCAATAATTTTGTTGCTTTATATCTTATTATCCCTTAAGTAGGGTAACAAATAATATTTTGTTTCTCAATTTATAATTATTTTTTGAAAAGATATTAAGTCAAAACATATACTACCAAAGGATTTTCATTGACCTAGCAAACGAAGCAAAGATCGATCGATATAAGTTTATTTTTGTCGAGTGCCTCTTTGAATTTGAGGAGCTTAGATTTAGTTATCCTCGAAGATTAAAGCTCGAAATAAGTTCTCATGTCAATCAATTATATTCACTTAAAATCACTTTTTACTTATCTATTAAAGCAAGCATAACGAAGAAATTTTAGAATAATTTTGATTGTTTTTTTTAAGAGCAATCGGGGAAAATACGGGGTGAAATTAGCAGGCTAAGGCGGGCTTTGAGGCAGAAAAAATTAGTTGACTTTTTAATTATTAAAAACTTGAGTTATTTTTATTTTCTAGGTTTAAGTATTTTTTCTGATTTTTTTTTAATAAAGTTGTAATAAAGTGATTGAAACGGCAGTTAGTTAATCAAAAATATAAAATTGGCTAGTTTTTTTAAAGCTGTTATTAAAAAGATAAAAAGCAATTAATAAAAAATTGTGAAGTATTAGTAAAACTAATTTTAAATCGAGATTGTAAAAAATGAAAATAGCATTAGTTCACGATTATTTGACGCAAAAAGGCGGTGCAGAAAGAGTTTTTGAATTGCTATGTAAATTTTTTCCAGATGCCGATGTATATACATCTTTATACGATCCGCAAAGAAGCATTAATTTAAAAGAAAGATCCGTAAAAACCACGATGTTGCAAAAAATTCCGGGAGCAACAAAATACTTTAGACTGCTAGCACCCCTATATTATCCAGCCTTTAGAAGCTTGGATTTTAAAGATTACGACCTAATTTTAAGCAGCACAACTAGTTTTGCCAAAGCAGTAAAAAAAAGAGCCGGAGCGACTCATATTTGCTTTTGCCATAACGTAACTCGATTTTTATGGGATACGAAAACATATTTAAAACAATATTCTGACTATCAAAAACTCTACCCTCAGATAGAAAAAATATTTAGGGTAATGAGAGAATACGATTTAAAATACGCCCAAGAGCCAGATATTTATATTGCAAATTCTACAATAGTAGCCGATCGAATTCGGAAAACCTACGACAAACAAGCAGTAACCATTAACTATCCGATCGACTCGAGCAAATTTAATTTTGAAGCAAAAAAAGACAACTATTATTTAGTAGCATCTCGCTTGTTGGGTTACAAACGGGTAGAAGTGACAGTTAAAGCATTCAACAAATTGGGATGGCCTTTAATTATTATTGGAGACGGGCCCGAAAGAAATCGTTTAGAAGCAATAGCCAAAGATAATATCAAATTCTTAGGCCACGTTGAAGATGCAGAACGTAAAAGATTAATGGCAAAAGCCAAATCGGTTATCGTGACTGCATTAGAAGATTACGGCCTAGTGCCGATCGAAGCAAATGCAAGCGGTACGCCAGTGATATCCTACGGAGCGGGAGGAGTATTAGATACCCAAGTACCAGGAAAAACAGGAGTATTCTTCAAAGAGCAAACACCAGAAGCATTAGCAGCAGCATTAATTAAAGCCAGCAAAATCAACTGGAATTATCACAAAATTAGAACTCACGCGATCGAAAACTTTTCCGAGCAAGTATTCTTTAAGAAGATAGAAAAAATAGTTGATGAAGTATATCTAAGAAAAACGATCGAGACAATCAACGAACGCGATCGGCGTGTGAGTTTAGTGAGTTAGTACAAAAATTATGGATACGAGTATTTCCAAACCGGAATTGGAAACAGAATTGGGATACAAACAATTATTTGTAATTTTGTTAAGGAGACGCTTTTTATTTGGAAGCGTCTTTCTCTGTATTCTTTTTCTGAGTGGGGCTGCAAGCTTAATTATGAGACCCGTATTTAAAAGTAAAATGCAGCTTTTGGTAGAACCCAATTACAAAGATAGAGTCGATTTAGGAAACATCGAAAGGGCAAACCTATCTAAGTTCGATCGAGAAGTAGATTATGCCACCCAGCTTACCCTACTGAGAAGCACGCAATTTTTAGATCGAGCAGTAGAACAACTTAAAGAAAAATATCCCAAAATAGAGCGATCGGATCTCGAAGGAAATTTTTATTTAACTCAAGTAGTCCAAGATGGAATCAACACCAGAATTTATCAAGGAACTTTTACCGACGGCAATCGACAGAAAACTAAAGATGTCTTAGAAGCAATTCAAAAAGTATATCAAGACTACAACAGCGAGCAAGATAGTTTGCGCCTCAAAGAAGGTTTATTCTCGATCGAAAAAGAAATAGCCTTAGTTCGCGATAAATTAGCTAAAGCCGAAACAGCCTTAAAAGGATTCCACCAAAGATACAATCCCCTCGACCCCAAAGAACAAGTAAGCGAATTGAGTCGAACTCTCAACAGGATTACCCAAGAAAGATTGACAACCAGAGCCAGACTGAGGGAACTCCAGGCTAGTTACGGCGACTTACAAAGTAAATTGGGCATTTCTAGCCAAGAAGCCGAAATATATTCTCGTTTGAGCGGATCGCCGAGCTATCAAGTATTGCTTCAAGAACTCAAAAATACCGAAACGGAATTAACAAGAGAAAGTCGCCGCTTCACAGATAGTAACCCACTCATCCAAAATTTACTCAGCAAACGTCAAGAAATTCTCGATCGAATCGCTACAGAAACAACTAAGCTAGCTCGATCGCCATACCAAAGCCAAGAAAATCTTGCCAGCAAAGGAGAATTAGGTAACAATCAAATCCGAGAATTTAGCCAATATCTTAACTCTGTTACCGAATTAGAAGGTTTGAGTGCCAAACAACTAGCCTTATTAGAAAACGAACGAAGAGTTAGTCAGGAAATAAATCGTCTTTCCAGTCTAATCGGCGATTATAACAGCCTCGAACAAGAAATAGACATTCAAGAACAATCCCTCGTCAGACTTTTAGAGCAGCAACAACAACTCAGCCTCGAACTCTCTCGAGGCGGATTTAAATGGCAAATCGTAGAACCACCCCAAATCGGTTATAAAATAGCTCCGAGCTTGAGAAACAATCTCGCGATCGGCTTAGTGTTGGGTTTGTTTTTCGGCGGGCTAAGTGCCTTTATTCGCGAATCTCTCGACGATACGGTTCACTCTTACGAAGAATTGCAACAAAGAGTGTCGGGGCCTTTGTTAGGCACGATTCCAGACCTATCTCGGATCGGAGGTATCTCGATAGTGGAACTGCTCGATCGGCTTGAATTTAGAGAGTCTTTGGATTTAATTTATAAAAATATTCGAATCGTAACTGCTGCTGGGAGAATAAAATCTTTATTAGTAACTTCAGCAAAAGTTGGGGAAGGTAAATCTACTATGGCTTTGGGCTTGGCAATCAGTGCCGCTCGCCAACATCAAAGAGTCGCGATCGTCGATAGCGATCTGCGTCATCCCAGCCTTCACCAACAGCTCGATCTTGCTAACGAATACGGTCTTTCTACTTATTTATCCGGTCAAAGTGTCTTACCCAAACTGCAAGAGATTTCTTTATCCGGTTTAAAAATCGATGTCTTAACAGCGGGGCCCGAAACCAAAGATCCGATTAGCTTATTGAGTTCTCAAATCATGCAGGAGTTAGTCAATAGTTTGAAAGACGATTACGATTTAGTTATTTTTGATTGTCCGCCAATTTTAGGTATGGCTGACACCCTCGAAATCGGATCTTTCTGCGATGGAGCGGTATTGGTAGCCAGAATCGATAAAGTTACTAAAACCGAACTCGATCGAGCTACTTCTACTTTGAGAAAATTAAACGCTACCGGCATCGTTGTCAACGGCTCTGAAAAGCCCAAAGATCCCAGGGACAACCCTCCCGAGATCCTCATTCCTCGGCAACAAGAAACCCCCAGAAAAATTTCAATTTAAAATCACTCAAAAAACTATTGCCCTAGTGCAATAGTTTTCGATCCAATAAAAAAACGATCGGACTGAGAGCGATCGCCTGTTTAGTTAGCCACACATTCCCAAGCTCGTAGCCTCGTTCGACAATATTTTTCAAAAATCGAATTCTCTCCTAGAAAATGCTGACCGAAAAAATACGGAGTTTTTCGGGGGTTATCTCAGAAAAAACACTTACTCTTCCCTAGCTCGATCGCAATTATACTTAAAAGCGAAACTCTTAAATCTATACGACGATAGAGATACAGCTCTGTATAAAAAATATTAATAAGTTTTTCCTATTTCGGGAACAAATAAGTTAAATCCGATTTTAGTGTAATTTAGTTGCACGATTTAGTTGAAGACTGCATAATTTAAGTATAAATACTCTATGGTTTCAATCTAACTCACAGAAACCCAACAAAACAAAATCTTTTTTTCATCTTGCAAACGACCTAACTTAACATTAATTTTGATTTAATTAAGAGGAATAATGGCAAACATCAGAAATCTTAACGAATACCGGAAATTCAAAGAATCTCTAGAAAACAAAAAAAATACAGCAACAAAATCTTTTCGACTCAACGGATTGAATTTACTTTTAAGTAGCTTTACACTTACAGCAGTTTTTTCATTGTTAATAGTTCAATTAGCTCCATCAAATCCATCTCAAGAAGCTAACAAAGCAATTCCAGCAAATTCAGATCGAACTGAAAATACTAAGTTGTCTTCAGCAGAATCTGATTTTAAAAAACAACAACTTGACGATATCAATGCCACAACCAATACAATGATGATGTTTGACTATTAATAAATCAAGAATTTGAAATAGTTTTTCAGACAAACAGCTAAGTAGATACATCAAAGAAGATCGAGTGAGATATAAGTAAAACTGATTTTTGTGAAATAGGTTTTATTTATTCAAAATAATAATCAAATCCCCTCCATAAGAAAACTTGCAACTTCCTCGTTCGCTAGCCACAAAAATTGCGAAGTAAAAAGTTTAAAAAATACTTTTCAAATCACCATAAATAGAAAAAAGATCGTAGTATTTGAGATTGCGCTCCGATAGTTCTGAAATTAAAACTAAAGCTTAGAACATTTAGTATCGGCAAAATGCTTAAATCTCAAGGATAATCGATCCTAAAATAATAATTCTCTAGTACCGAGAGAAGATCGAACTTCTCGATCGTGAAAAATACCGATCGCACTTGCAACGAAACCCCTTCCAAAAGTTAAACCATAACCGCGAGTAAATTGCGGGGGAACTTCTTTACTACCTTTAAACTGGTTCACCATTTGTACTTCAGTGACGGTAATATCGGCGATCGCTACTTCAAAACCCTTTGCTATCTACCATCGGCCTTCCTTTAAACCAACCAATTTCTCAGCTTAGCGGAAATAATGTCAATAATACTGGTAGCGGCTATTAAGATAATTGATATAAAGATACGCCAATTCCTCGAGTTCCGACAATTCCTAATACTGATGCCGATCGCACGTTAGACTCAAAACGATAGAGAGTAAAAGATGTCCAAAGCGGTATCACCTGGGGTATTATTCCGAAAATAATTTCTTGAATTTTGCTAGCACCAGTAGCTCTAATTCCTTCTACCGGCCCGGGATCGATCGCTTCTACAGCTTCAGAATATAGTTTACCCAAAGCCCCAGAAGTATGAACGAACAAAGCCATTACCCCAGCAAAAGGCCCTAATCCTACTGCTACTACAAATATTAAAGCAAAAACAACCTCGTTAATTGCGCGCATGGCATCGAGAAAACGACGAGTTGGCTGTACTATCCAAATCGGACAAACATTTTCTGATGCCAAAATTGACAGGGGAACTGATGCGATCGCGGCTAACATTGTGCCCCAAATCCCCATCGAAATGGTAATTAAAGTATCTTCTAAATATATTTTCCAGAAAGAAAAATCGGGAGGAAAATAAGAACTGATATATTCAGCCATATTCCCGCCACTTTGAAATAACTGTAAAAAATTTAGTTCGCTTTGTATGTAAGAAAATATCAGAATAATAACGGCAACAATCAAATAAAAAATGCGAGTTAATGTAACTTTTTTCTCCTCTTTTGCTAGCATTTCTGCTACTGTTGTAGAAACTGAATCGTTATTTTGCCCTTGGTCTTTAGCTTTTTCAATTTCTGATTTTACGCTCATTTCTTAATAGCTTCTTGCGATCCCGCAGGGATCTGCCTTCGGCAGTGCGCGACTCTTTGTTGTTGTCCTCCAGAAAGTAATGAAGCCCTTTTGTATGCCTGTTCGATAATTCCGACTCTTTCTAAAGCATCAAGAGCTTTTTCTTTTTCAGCGCGAGTGAATAGCCGTAAAAGGGATCTTTCCAGTGTAATATTCGCTAATTTCCCGACTAGCACGTTTTCTAATACTGTTAATCTATTAACTAAATTAAATTGCTGAAAAATAAAGCCTATTTGAGAGCGTAAATATCTGATTTTGGAATGAGGTTTCCCATTGACTTGGAGGTTAGTATCAAATATTTTAACTATTCCTCGATCGGCTAACTGCAACCCATTAATATTTATGAGTAAGGTAGATTTACCCGAACCGGACGAACCTACTAACGATAACATTTCACTTTTATCAACTTTAAAACTCACTTCTTTTAAAGCAATTTTTTTTTAAAACTTTTAGTTAAATTTTCGACGACAATCATTGACTTAATTTTTCCTAGATGTTAAGGGGATTTTATTCAAAAGAGCGAGTAGAAGCAATCGAGTTATCAAGAATTGTATAACTAAAGAGTGATTAAAATTCTCGAAGTAAAAGAAGAATATATCAAGTATGGGATCTAAATTCAAATAAATTGCTCATATTTGTTTGTGATATGAGTCATTTACGTAAAAATACTTAAATTTTAATATAAAAAAAATACAACTAATAACAAAACTTAACACAAACCAGCAAACGCTCAGGGATTTAAGGAATCGATGATGCAATTTAACTTAGAATCTACAATCGAGCAGTTAGAATTTTATATTTGCGATGTAGAAGTATCAGCACCAGTAAAACAAATCAGCGAAATATTTAAAAAGAATCCCAAGCTGCCGGGAGTAGTTTTATTAGAGAATGATAATTTATTGGGATTGCTGTCGAGGGCGAATTTTTTGCAATATATGAGTCGTCCGTATAGTTTAGAAATAGCAGCAAAAAGAAGCATTAAATCTTTATTAGGTTTAATCGAAGTGCAAAATTTTATTCTGCCTAAAAATATATTAATCATTGAAGCAGTTAAAAAGTCTTTAAAGAGAATACCAGAGTTAATGAGCGAGCCGATAATAATGATGTTTGAAGAGGGAAAATATGGGATAATTGATGCTCATAATTTATTGGTAGCTCATAGTGCGATCCAAGAATATACTTGCGAGTTAGTAACTCAAATGTATTGTGAATTAGATGCGGTAAAGACTAAATTAGAAAAAACTAATCGTAAATTAAAATATTTGGCGAGAGTAGACGATCTGACTCAAGTAGCAAATCGGAGAGTATTTGGCAAATATTTAGAACGAGAATGGCAAAGAGGAGAAACAAAAAAATTACCGTTAGCAGTGATTATGTGTGCTGTAGATTATTTCAGTGAATACAATAATCAATATGGTGCGTTGGCTGGAGATTATTGCTTGCAAAATATAGCACAATTAATTAAAGATATATTAAAAACAAGAGAAAATTTAATAGCTCGTTATGATGGAAATAAATTTGCGATCGCAATTCCTAATACTGATGCGATTGCAGCAGCAGCAATAGCGGAAAATATTCGTTGTCAAGCACAGAAATTAGCAATAGAACATTCTCAGTCTCAAATCAGCAAATACTTAACAGTAAGTTTAGGAGTAGCTTCTCTTCTACCTAGTTCGGAAAAATTTTCAGACGCTCTGATATTAGCTGCAAATTCAGCTTTAACTAGAGCAAAAACAGAGGGGAAAAATCGTAAAATTATTTGGAATAATAAAGAATTAAATAAAGGTTTAAAATTAAATAGTAATGATAAGCTGACAATTTCTATCTAAATTAAGCGATCGCCTATTACTTTACCTCGAGCTGTTTTTTGGAAACGTTCTGAATTATATTTACAGCAGTAGCAGTAAAGGTTAGGATATTTTAACATTGACAAATTCTTTATACTATGCTATCTCGATCGAACCGCTTTGACGGAGGCGATCGAGTTTAACCATTCTTTTTGCAGGTTGCGAAGCCGATCGAGATCTTGAAATTCCGTCCAAATATGCGATCGAACGCCATTGAGAAAAATGCGCCATTCATCTTCAACGGTAGCGGCCCGTAAAATGCGATCGATAAATTCTTCGGCGATCGCGAATGCTGCCAAACTGGGTTCTTCTAACAAGTCTTCTAAAGCATTTTCGCATTTATAGACTGCTTCGGAACTAGCGGTATGGAGATATTCTCTAACAGTTTCTGCAGAGGGGCTAGATGGTAATCTTAAAGATGCTGATTCGTTGGGTGTGAGGATATCGAGATGTTTGCGAATGCGATGCTGAATGAAACCGCGATAAGATAATTCAAATTCGGCTAAAATTGTAAATCCGAATTTAATTTTACTTGGTTGTCCGGGGATTAATTCGGGGGGAATTAGGTCGGCGATCGCTTTAATGAACTCTGCACCGTTTTTATCTGTAAGTCCTCCCATACGACCATTTTCGATTAACACGGAGGCTATTTGAGACTTAACTCGATCGAGAGATCTTTTTAATCCGGTATCGAGGGCTAAAAAATGTTGTGAGAGGTGGGCGCGAACTTCGTTAAGATAGGTTTCGTAGACGATATTGTAGCCGCCTTTTTCTAGATTGCGATCTTCGATCTCTTCTATGCTGGGAATGCCAGTATCTTCGCGACATTTAGCAACTGCTCGTTCAACTTGTGCTTTAAACTCGCTATCGACTTGGTGACGCTGTTGTCTTAACTCTTCTAAAAGGAGAATCAAACCTTTGGCAATATTTTTGCGAAACTGATTGAAAAGAGGAACGAAAACGCTAGAGACGTTATTTTCTCCAACGATTTTAAAAGCATTACTTGCTTTATCTATTTCGCGATCGACTTGTTGCTGTAATTGGGATATCTCTTGGTAAGTATTATCGAGATATTGGCGATCGAGGGTTTCGATATTATTTGTGAGATAGTCGAGAATGCGATCGAATACCGTACTGACCTCTTCGCTTTGAGAACAGTCAGAGATATAACAATTTACCATCCTCATGGTATCGAGATTTTTTGCTAGAGTTTGACAGGCTTTAAGATTGTTAGTTCTTCTGCTGTGATTGAGAATTAAAAAAGATCTTTCGGCAAGATTAAAAAGAGCGATCGCCGCAGTATCGTATAATTTTGTATCTACTGGTTGCCATTGATATCTGAGAGGATCGGGTCTTTTTACAAACAGAACTATATCTACTTCTTCCCCTAAAGTTTTCAACATCAAACTTTCGTCACCGAGTCGAGAGTCTCCCAAACCCGGTATATCTACCAAAGCGATTTTACCGACATCGGAATTATTAAAAGGACAAAATATTTTTACTTGCCTTACTGCTAGATGCTTAAAAGCAGTCAAAAGATCGCGATCGTCTCTTTTTTGCATCACATAGCTCGGTATTTCATCTACTGCGATCGCGTAAGTTCTTGGCGTACCCCATTTTATCAGATCGCGATAGCGAGCTAAATTCAAATGATAATCGTCTCGCAAATGAAGATACATTTTTTCATCTGTCGCACCACCAGGAATTAGATCGGGAAATTTTTTACTGGCAAACTCGTCGATACTGCTGGGTTTATCTCTAAATCCTAAGCGATCGTAATAAGGATATATAACTTCATTTAAAAACGATCCTTCTGAATGTATCGTTACTTCTGCTGTAGTCATTCCCGATCGATTTTCGATCGTACTTCTAACTGCGGTACAAGCACCACCTTCATAAGCTGGTATTTCCTTATCGCTTAACCCGCTCAAACTTTTCAATAAAGTACTTTTTCCTTGTCCCATTAACCCGACTACACCGATATTTAAAGTAGCCCTGGAAAATCTTTCGATAACTGTATTTAATCTTTGCTTTGCCCGATCGATCTTGGGAAATATCGCTTTAAAATTTATTGCTTCGAGTCTGTCAATTACATTACTATCTTCTAGTTCCCTAACGAGTCGATCGCGATGTTCTTGCAGTTGCCCCAAACAATTAGTTAAATATCCCAACTGCGATCGTTCTGTTTCGATCTGTTTTACCAACGGGGTGCGTTTGGCGATGATGCTGGCAATTTTTTCTGTTCTGTTCATATATAAATTTTAAGATCGCTGCTATTTTAGGTATCTTTATTTTTTAGCGATCGACCGGTTTTAGCATCAATTTTTTTTTGTTTTGCTAAATATTCTTCAATTGCTTCGCGAATTAATTGAGGTACGCTGCACTCTTTTAGTTTGGCTAGTTCGATTAAACTTTCTTTTGTTT
>CAYWIH010000047.1:0-31732 GCA_964458305.1 uncultured bacterium
CCCTATAACTAAGAAACTTTCATAATAGTTTGAAGGTAAGAGTTGTTCCAAACAACTTTTCGATTTCTTCCGGCTCTTTTGGCTTGAGTTAAGGCTCGATCGGCACCAATTAATAACATATCTGGCTTGTTATTATCTTTTGAAGGTACGGTGCTTGCAATTCCAAAGCTCATAGTTAAATTGGGATTAATTGGCGATCCTGAGTTGGGAATTTCTAGAGCTAAAATTTGCTTGCGAATATTTTCGGCTAAACAAGCAGCGTCTATTTTATCCTTATTAGGAAGTACGATCGCAAAATCATCTCCTCCATAGCGAGCAGCTAAAGAATTTCCATCTTTTAGAGTATTATCGATTACTCTAGCTACTTTTCTTAAGGCATCATCTCCTGCTAAGTGACCGTAAATTTCATTGTAAGGTTTGAAGAAATCTAATTCACCAATAATTAAGGCGATATTGCTATCTGCTTGTTTTGCCGCTTTTTTCCATTCTCGTTGTAAATATTCATCAAATATTCTGCGATTAGATAGTTGAGTTAAGCCATCTAAGCTCGATAAAAGCTTTAATTTTTGGTTGGCTTTTTCCATATCTTTATAAAGATTGGTAATCAGCAGGTTAGCTATTTCATGAATTTTAGCTTGTGCGATTAATAATTGATGTAAATCTAAGAGTCTGTATTCTTGAGGCTCTACTTGGACGACAATAGGCTCTTCAAGGATTTTGCTAGGTCTTTCTAAAGCTTGTTTAACTGCTTCGATAATTTTTGTGGTTTTAGGAAGGACGAGACTTTCGATTTTAAGATAATCATGAATATATTCGATCGAACGTCGAGCAGATATTTCGATGCTATAGGGAAGACTCATATATTGCCAAAAGCTTTTTTGCGAAACAACCCCAAAAAACTTGCCATTTTTTAGCAGCGTTACTCCGGGTAAGTCGCTATTGCTTTTGAATTTTTTCATTACCGATTTAACGGGTTCTTTTACATCTACCTGATATTTAAAAATTTTTAATTCTTCTAAAGTTGAATCGAGATTCATAAAAAATTATTCCCAGCCTCTATGTGATGAGTATAACTTGTTATTGGCATTACATCAATAAAAATATATCTAACTCTATCTTTGGAAGTAAAATGGTTTTTTCAATTGCTATTAATAACTCTTTTATTGGTCAACCTGAGACAAACAAAATCGACGAGATCGAGCTGTGAGTTACAAATTTAAACCTCTTTTTTCTTCAAGATCTAGCGTATTTTTTGGCAAGATAACTGCCGGGCTAAAAATTATTAATAATATTTTAACCCAGAGTTTTCACAATAACCTTTACTCCAGATTTTAAGGCAAATTTCTGCCTAATTTATAACCGATTATTTTATGTAACAAATAAACGATTTAAATTGTAATTTTAGCAAGATTTAACGAATAGATTCAAACGTTCCATGCCTTTTTTAATTGAAGTTGAATCGGTAGCGTAGGATAAGCGAATGCATTTATCTTCGCCAAAAGCAATACCGGGAATAGCCGCTACTTGTTGAGATTCTAGGAGATTATGACAAAATTGAAGAGAATCTAACCCAGTTTGAGAAATATCAACAAATAAGTAAAAAGCACCGTTAGGTTTCCTACAACTAAGACGATCGATCGCCGCGATCGCATCGTACATTATTTGTCTTCTTCGAGCAAAAGCAAGGCGCATTTGTTCGACACAATCTTGAGAACCATTAACTGCAGCGATCGCTCCATACTGTGCGAAAGTACAAACATTAGAAGTAGAATGACTTTGAATTTTAGTCATTGCTTGAACGATTTCTAGAGCAGCAGCTATATAACCAATTCGCCAGCCAGTCATAGAATAACTTTTAGCAAAACCGTTGCTAATTATAGTCCGTTCAAAAACATCGGAGTTAACCGCACCAATACTCAAATGTCGAGCATTATCGTAGATAATTTTTTCGTAAATTTCATCAGAAACTACTAATAAATCTCGTTCGACAATTATTTTGGCTAAAGCGCGAATTTCATCGGGAGTATATACAGATCCGGTAGGATTAGAAGGAGAATTGAGGACGAATAATTTAGTATTGGGAGTAATAGCGCGATCGAGTCGCTCGGGAGTTATTTTATAGTCATTACCCGGGCTAGTTGGTATTATTACTGGGTTTCCTCCTGCTAGTTTGACCATTTCAGGATAAGATAACCAATAAGGAGCGGGAATAATTACTTCATCGTTTGGCTCGATTAAAGCCAGCATTAAATTAAATAAAGAATGTTTGCCGCCGTTAGTAATAATAATATTGTCTGCGCTATAGTTTAAATTATTATCGCGATTTAACTTAGCGGCGATCGCCTCTCGCAATAAAGGTTCTCCTGCTGCCGGGCCGTATTTAGTTTTACCGAGATCGAGAGCTTTTTTAGCTGCTTCTTTTATGTGTTCGGGGGTATCAAAATCAGGTTCTCCGGCACTAAAACTACAAACGTCAATTCCTTGTGCTTTCATTGCTTTAGCTTTGGCAGAAATTGCTAAAGTCAGAGAAGGTGTTACTCGAGCTAGTCTTGCTGCCAATTTCATTGTTTTTGACCCCGGAAATTATTATTTAAGATTCGAGCAATTGAAACCAGATTTAGGAAACAATATACTTTTAGTTTCTAGGTCTTTTTCGAGCGGTAAACTGCTTAAATCGTTTCAAAGAATGAGTAATAAACAAAATCGATCGCCGAAAAAGCTATAGTTTTTAACTGTATCATTCTATCTAGCTCGAGATTATCATTTTTCCCAAAAAATTCTGATTCGTATTTTACAACAGCGCGATCGATCTGGATTTACTTCTTGAGAGCGGAGATTATTCTCAGAAATCCAAATAGTCCGTTTAAAATACCTGCAGTGGTTACACCGCCCATAGCTGCTCCCATAATACCGTGGATACTGGCATCCGTACCCGTTAGATAAAGATTTTCGATCGGTGTTTTTGCTTCGATCCACTTGGCATCGAGTCTTTTGGGCACGGCCGGAATGCCATAAATAGCACCTCGATCGCTCTTATCAAAATATTCTACTGTCAAAGGTGTTGAAAGTTCGCTGTAGGCGATTAAATCTTTAAAACCTGGATATTTAGATGCCACTAGGTCGATTAAACTGTTAGATAGTCGATCTTTAAGTGCATTATATTCTTCTCCTCTTCTTTGCCACGATCGATCTTGCCATTTACTAAAGAATTCGTAATCTATAAAACTGATAATCTCACCAGTATGGCTTGTTGCTGCTGGATTTTTTAAGGATGGAAAGGATAAATAACAGTGGGTGGGAAATTCTCTGAGAGTAGTTAGCTTTGCAAAGGTTCGATCGTGGTCGTAATCTTGGTAAATCCAATGATTTTCGCCGAAAAATCCTAATTTGGTCGGAGATTCTTTAAACCCTAAATAAAGGGTTATATTGCTAGTTCCTTTGGCAAAGGCTTTAATTTCTTGTCGGTAAGGAATCGGATAGCTTTCGGGAATTAATTTGGTATAAGTATTGTAAGCTCCTATATTAGAAATAATTACGGGTGCGTAGTATTCTTCGATCTCTGTTTCTACTTTATTAGTTGTCCTGGCTTTTACGCCGATCGCCGCGCCATTTTTAATTATTATCTCCGTAACTTCCCGTCTGGAGATCGCCCTTCCGCCAGTTTTTTCGATCGCTGGTAAAATATTTTTGGCAATTTGAGATGCTCCCCCGACAGGATACCAAGCACCTTTAAGATAATGATTGGCAAGCATTGCATGAATTGCAAAGGAACTTTGTGATGGAGGTAAACCATAAGTTCCCCATTGCGATACTAGTAGGGATTTTAGTTTTGGATTTTCAAAATTGTTATCTAGATATTCTTTGGTTGTTTGTCGGAATATCTTGCCATATTTACCTGTAATGACCTTAAAAGGAGCTTTTTGAAGATCTTTGAAGTATCTTTTTATTGCTGCTTTTTCTTCTGGAAACTTCTCGGTTAAATCGGATTGATATTTTTGCCGATCGGAATATACTTCGAAGCTAAAGTCGGGATAAACAAATTTCTCAAAAGGATCTGGCATTTTATTCCATTTCAGTTTCCCATCGGTTATGTAATCGAATAGCTGTCGTCCAATTTCCCCTTCTCCCATCTCTCCGACGTAATGAAGTCCCACATCCCAGCAAAATCCTTTACGCTCGAATTCGTGGGTAAATCCGCCGATGACATAATGCTGTTCTAGAATTAAGACTTTTTTGTGGTTGTATTTTGAGAGTATTGCAGCAACAGTAAGTCCGCCAATTCCAGAACCAATTACGATCGCATCGTATTTATTTAGATTTGAATTAGACATTTTTTGTTCTCCTCGATCGACAAAGTTAATCTTTTTTCTCTAGCACTAACGAACACAAGATCCATCAATTGTGACTCCCAAACCCCAGCCGAGAATTGGATATACACTCCAGATATCATTTGGTGTAGTAACTAGATTGAGGGTTACCAGAAATCCGCTCACTGCTAAGTAAGGAATTAAATGGAATCTAATAAATGCTTTTTTTCTGCTCGCTTTTTTTTGATTTACTTTGTGTTTTTCTAACCACGCTTTTTCGGCTTTTTCAAGGGTTTTTGCTGAAATCCCTACTTCTGCAGCTATTTCTTTGAATTCTTCTCGGGAAATATCGCTATCTTTTTCGATTTTCGTTGCTTCTGTAAGTATTTCTTGGACTTGTTCGTTGTTGTATCTGTCGAACATTTTCTTGACCTCCTTTGAATGTATTTTTTACTTTTTATATGTAATTTTTGACATACTGAGTAAAAAAAATTAGAGCGATTCGATCTTGGTAATGGTTTCGTCCAACCATTTTAGATACATTTTTTCGTATTCAAGACCGAAATTGAGAGTCATCTGCCAAAATTTTGCTTCGCGATCGATTTCGATCGCATTGCTATTTACTCTAGATTCTGCTTTTGCTTCTGATTGAATTTGTTGGTATATTTCTAGTTGTTGCTGGTGTAGCTGACGCTGAAACCTCAATTCGTTGAGAACTGCTTGAGAATCTCTCGAACCAGAAAAAAACAATCTAACCAGTAGAGAGTCTTTGCTCGGTGGTAGTTCTGTTAAACTTTTTCCTAACCATTCTTTTAATTGAGATTTTCCTAGCTCGGTAATTTCATATATCCTTCTTTCGAGCTTTTCATCGCGATCGTCGACGATCGAAGTTACTAAACCATCCCGCTCCATTTTCCGTAAAGTAGTGTAAATTTGACTGTGATAAGCGTGCCAAAAATGTGCGGTCGAACCGTCGATCGAGCGTTTTAGGTCGTAACCGGTCATCGGTTCGTAATTGAGAAACCCTAAAAGAATATATTTGAGCATACTTATACTCTAAAACTAAAATTTTTATATGTAAATAGTTACATAATATATTTTAACCAAAATCTTATATAACCTCGAGACTACAGGGATCGATGCTAGTATTTGAGACAAAATTGCAGAGCAATCGCTTCCGAGATCGTGGCCAAAATTAAAATAGAAAATATTTATAAAAGTTTTGCGAACAGAAATAACTCCAACAGAGAACCTGCGATCGCAGGTAAGAATGGGAACTTAAAAAGACCGCTTGACGATCGAATTAGCAGCAACAGCGTTTTAAGAGCCGTCAATTTTACCGTTGAAGATGGGGAATTTATGGTTTTAGTAGGGCCATCTGGATGCGGTAAAAGTACCCTATTGAGAATAATAGCGGGATTAGAAGAATTAACCGGAGGAAATATCTGGGTAGGCGATCGGCTGGTAAATAATTTAGCACCGAAACAGAGAGATATAGCGATGGTATTTCAAAATTACGCGCTCTATCCCCATTTAAACGTCTACGATAACATAGCCTTTGGTTTGCGGCGGATGCCGGATACTGAGGGAATAGAAAAACAAAGCTTGCAACAAGAGCTGTTAGTAACGGTAACGCGATCGCTGCCAAAAAAAATGCGCTATCTCTCAAACAAAGAAAAATCGATCCAAACACAAGTTAGAGAAGTAGCCAGACTATTACAAATAGAACAACTACTCGATCGATATCCCAAACAGCTATCGGGGGGACAAAAACAGAGAGTAGCATTAGGAAGGGCGATCGCGCGCAAACCGCAATTATTTTTAATGGACGAACCCTTATCTAACTTAGATGCGAAATTAAGAGCCGAAACCCGATCGCAAATCGTCAAACTACAGAAACAATTAGGAATTACGACTATTTACGTTACTCACGATCGAGTCGAAGCGATGACAATGGGGGATCGGATCGCGGTAATGAACCAAGGACAAATACAACAAATAGCCCCACCTTTAGAAATATACGAGCGACCTGTTAACCTTTTTGTAGCGGAATTTATTGGTTCGCCGCCGATGAATTTTATTAAAGTTAAAGTAGAAAATGGTTTAGATCTGATTAATCAGCAATTTAGTCTTACTTTGCCGAATGTTTGGCAAAAAACACTTATAAATTTCGATCGCAGAACTATTTTATTAGGAATCAGGCCCGAACATTTTGAGATAAATAGCCAAGAAGAGAGTTTATTAGTAGTAACAGTCGATCGAGTCGAAGCGTTAGGAAACGAGACTTATATAGCTTTTTATTTAGATAGAGAACAAATTAAACCTTTTCAAGCAAGAATATCACCAGATCGCAGAGTGCAACCTGGTGAAGAAATTTGCTTATCGATAGCAAAAGATAAAATTCATTTATTTGAAATGGAAACGGGTCGATCGATGCGGCCAGAATGAGCTAGTAATTTAACGTCTTCTGCTACCGAAACCGCTTCTTCTTTTAGTACCGCTACCGAAACTAGGCTTGCGATCGACTGTAGAATTGGATCGATCGTTGCTATTGAGGTTGCTAGCACCGAAACCAGATCCGGTAGATTTATTTCTATCTACAGTGTTTCTTCTAGTTGTAGAAGAAGCATTTCTGATCGCTCCGGTAGTGCGTAAGTTGTTACGATTTTTTACAGTTGTCGGAGGTTCGCCGTATCTCTGTTGGTAAGAGTCAACTGCTTGGTTGTAACTAGTACCGTAACCGCCATAACCGTTCATCGGGCCCGGGCCGTATGCTGGAGGCATATAATATTGTGGCGTAAATAACATACTGGCTAAAGCACTTCCGGCAAAAGATGCGGCAAAAGGAACCCAGAAGTTAGATTCTTGACGAACGATAACTGTTTCTTGCTGACCTGTTTGGGGGTTAGTTTGAACTTCAGTTACGTTGTGAACGTATTCGATTTGAAAATCTTTTGAGAGGTGGAACGATGGCGTTCCGTTTTCAACTTTAAGATAACTTTCTGCTCCATTTTCAATTTCTTCATCAGTCAGACGAGCCATTTGCAATTCAGTATTGCGATATATCGGGGGATTGGCATTGAGCAGCATCAAACTATATTCCCCGTTAACATCGTTATAGCTGGCTTGCTGTACTGGATATTTCCCGTCTTCTATTTTAGTCGGTTCGGGAGTAGCAGAGACACTATTATTGGTTGTATTAGTAGTTGTTTGCTCTGAGCTAGTTGTAGATGTTCCAGAACTACAAGCTGCTGTAGTCCAACATAAAGTTAGGGCTAAAAAAATAGCTACAAGTTTTTTCGAGAACATATTTTTTTTTTGCAAATGGTTAGTTGTTATTGGCAATTATTGAAATTAAATTACAAGGGAATCAATTCTGGGAAATTAACTAAGATTTGTTCGCTAGTGAGTTCTTCTCCCAAACGTGCTGGTGAAAAGTGAACTTGAATAGCTTGCAATCTTTGTTGGTAGAAAAGATCTATCAAGGTTTTTAAACCTGTTTCCAACGCTCCCATATCGGCTAAATCGGTTTCTAGATCGGGCGATTCACCTTCTAGAGCTACTGTTATCATAACAATTAAGTTCTGAGTAACGGGCAAAGCTAGAGGGTCTTCGGGTCGGTTATCCGCATCTAGATCTCCAGATTGACTTAAATAGCGTTGAGCGGAATCGGTGAATAATTGGGTAAAGTAATCCCCTGCATCTCCTTCTTTCCAAAAGACATCGCCTTCGTTAGCTGCTGCTTGCCAATAGATATTGTATTCAATTAGAGCTTGGCAAATTTCTACCAAACCCTCGCCGATGACTTCGAGATCCCCTTCGCTTTCTACTGCAGCTCTTCCCACGCGGTTGAGCAGTCCCAGTAAAGGAGCGACTTCATCTCCTGTTAAATGTACGAACAAACGGCAAACTACATAGCGAGTTTTGCCTGTAAATCTATTAATTCGATCGCCTATAGAACTCATTATTTTTGTACTAATACAAGCTCGTTTGTTTTCTAGTTTACTATTTCTATAAAAGCGATCCCAAATTGTCTATTTTATAGTTGTGTTTATTATTTCTTATCACTGACAATCTTAAAAGTAAAAAAGATCGGTTCAATTTCTCAAACTTAACTATATGCTCTTTAAAATTAGGACGATCTCAAATCCCTAGAGCAAAAAGAGCGGAGGTTAAAAAAACTGTGACTTTAGCCGAAATTATTGAAAAGGGTGGTATTGCAATTTGGCCCTTATTGTTGCTTTCGATTTTGAGTTTGGGTACGATTATCGAGCGGATTTGGTTTTGGTCGAGAGTTTTACTCAAAGAAAGAATCATTCTTGACAATCTGATTAGAGCGGCAAATCGCAATTGGGAATTAGTCGAAGAATTGGCCGGTACTTATCGATCGCATCCTCTCGGACATTTTCTGTTTAGTGCTTTGCGAGTTCCGAACTGCGAACCAGAAGTATTTCATTTAGCCTTAGAAGCAGCCGCAGATGATGAGTTGGCTTTGATGCGACGAGGAGATAAAGTCTTAGAAGCTACCATCGCTCTTTCTCCTTTGTTGGGCTTGTTGGGTACGGTACTGGGTTTGATTAGTTCTTTGCGATCGATCCAAGTGAGCGATTTGGTAAATTCTTCGACTGCTGGGGTAACTTTGGGTATTGGCGAATCTTTAATTTCTACGGCAGTTGGTTTGATTGTCGCTATTATTAGTTTGGCTTTTTATCGTTTGTTTCAAGCTTTTTGGTTCGCCAGACTCCGCATTTTTCGTAAGTTGGCTGGGGATCTGGAAATGATTTATCGCAACAGATGGTTTGCTGCTAATAATAACGGTCGCTCCCAACAAACCCAAGCGAAAGGTTCTAGTGTTTAACATATAATTAAGATTATGTCAAAAAAAATCTCTGCAACGATCTCAGCAACGCGACGTTCGATGAAATTTTGGCAACAAGATCGTGGCGATCGCAGCGAAGTACGGATCGAAATTATTCCTTTAATTGATGTTATTTTTTGTATTTTGACGTTTTTTATTTTGGCTGCGGTGGGGATATCACGCCAACAAGCAATTACAATGGATTTACCCCAAGCTAGCACTGGCACGACGCAAATGCGAGAAATGTTGGTGGTGAGTTTGGACGATCTCGGTCAATATTATTTAGAACGAGAGTTAGTCAGCAAAAATAGGCTTTATCAAGAATTAAAACGCTACCATCATGCTCACCCTGAAGGTTTGATGGTACTTTATGCTTCTAAAAATGTTACTTACAGTAAAGTAATTGCGGTATTAGATATGCTCAGAGAAGTGGGGGGCGATCGGGTAGCTTTGGCAACTTTACCTGGAGATTCCCCCCAACCGGCTAATTTTTATCCCTCTTCTTCTCCTTACGAGAATATCTCTCCTGAATATTTATACGATCCTTACAATCGTAGAATTCTCAGATATCCTTTACCCAATCAGCCTAAAATTGAGCCTGAAGAATAACAAGAGCGATCGGAAAGAGCAATGGGATAGTTGGGAGCTTTTTTAACTGCTTGAATTACCCTATTGTCTGTTGCCAAACAATTCTCAAAAAAAATAATCAGATCGATCCTCAAATAAATCGCCCCAAGTCTATTCCAAGCTTAGTCTTTAATCGATATTGATTTTAGTGGGAGAAGAGTCGCGGCGATCGGTGGAGAACATCGGTTTGCGGTGTCCTGTATAAAGAAGTTTGCGCCAGTTAAAAAATGGTTCGTAGGCAACATTATCGGCTAAACCAGGAATACCTTTTCCTTTAAGCTGTTCGGGTAGATCTAAATAAGAACCTTCGGGAATTTTGATAATCATACTCAATCCTGCTACGGCTAAATCGGCTAAAGTAATGGTGTTGCCGACCAGGTAAGGACGTTGTTTTAAAATCAGACTGAGAGCTTCTAAATCTTGTTTTAATCCTCTTTCTGCCTCTGCGATCGCTTCTCGAGAATAACCTACTCCAGTTCCTAAAAAGTTTAACAAATCTGGGGGTACTGCACCGACTAAATTTTTCAGGAGATCGGGGGTATCTTGAGGCAAAATTGAAGTGCGGAAGTTTTGATATTGGTTTAGCGCACCGACAAATGCTTTGCGACCTTTAAGAGCGATCGATTCGTCAGCCCATTCTTCGATCAACAAACATTGTCCTTTTTCGACAGGATCGGTGGGTATTATCGGTTTTTCGGGATATTTGCGGTCTAGATATAAAGCAATTTCCGTCGAGTCGGTGACGATAGTATCTCCATCTTTTAATACTGGTACTTGTCTTTGACCGGAGAGTCGGAATAGTTCTAGTTGCCCAACGCCCGGAGTCACTTCAATTTTTTTGTACTCTAGTCCTTTGTAGTCGAGAATTAGGCGTACTTTTTCAGAATATTGGGAAAGTTCAAATTGGTACAACTCGAGCATTGGCTTTTCTTCCTTGGTAGTTTATTGATATTTTTACCGATCGTTTTACGTCTGTAACTATCTTATAGGTAGATTTTTCTTTATTTTATGAATTTTCAAGATAAGGGGGCGATCGAATTTAGTTACTGAGTTGGCTAAAAATCGGCCCGATCTAGATTAAGAGGTCTAGCAGTGCAATTAAATATTATATAGGTAAGTAGGGAGATCTCACCGTAGGTTGGTACAGAAATCAGGAAATATAGGCTTTTGAGATAATTTTTATATTGTAATGTTATTAAATTTTTCTATCCTAAATATTATCTTGAGATTCTAAATTTTCCCGAGGTAATACATCTACAAATAAGAGACCTCTTTCTCTTTTTTCTTGGGCGATCTTGGTTTTAAAATGTTCCCTTTCGCTAGCTCGATCGAACCAGACTTCAAATAGGAATTCATTTGGTATTTTGTGAAAGCTTTTTTTGGTGCGGTCGTTATCGGGACGGGGACAAACGGTAAGTAAAAGCTGTTCTACTCGATCGAATTCATCTTCTCGATCGTATCGTACGTATAATTTTAATTTATCATTCGGTGATACTGAAGAAGGGGGTTGAGGGTCGCTATCGCAGCTAAAATGATTATTTTGAATAATTTGCTCTTGATTTTCTGGAGGATTTAAACTTATTTGCTGACTATTTTCTTCTGTTACAGATGTTTCTACAGAATCATTTTCTCTTTCTTGGTCTTGGTTATTAGTTGCTTCTTGAGTTATTTCTGCTTGGGGATTTCTAGAGAATGAAAACCCAAAATAATAAGCTCCAAAAGCTAAAGAGCCAATAAATATAAGAGGTAAAACTAACAGCTTAAATAAATTTATTCCTCCTTGAGTTTCATCTTCTTCTGAAGGGATAAAACTCGAATTATTTGACTTATTTTTAGAGTTGCTAACTGATGATGCGGGTGAATGCGACCATAAAATTAAAGTCTGGTTATCGGTTTCTTTGTTATCGAGAGCTTTATTAACTAGAGATTTGGCTTTTTCTTGAAGATTTTGCCGAGAAGCGAGAATATTAGCAATATCTTCAGGCATTAAAGAGCCACTGATCCCGTCGGAGCATAACAATAATAAGTCGTTTGGTTCTAGTTTTAAAGTGTAGGTGGGTAAATCGCTAGGAAGGTGGGAACAACCGACAAAAAATTGCAAGCGACTTTTTCCTTCATGATGGCGGGCCATTTCTGCGGTAATCATTCCCGATCGCTGCAGCACTCCAGCAACTGTATGATCTTCTGTAACCTGAGTTAAACGATTATTCCGGGCTTGATAGTGAAATAGGGGGCTATCGCCTAAATTAACCACTACTGCAGTGTCTTCTAGGATAGCTGCCACGACAACTGTAGATCCTGAAACGCCCCAATTATTTTGTTGAACTATCCGACGGATGTGTTCGTTAGCTGCTCTAGTAGCATCTTGTAAGGTTTGAGACAAGCGATCGACGTTGAGGGGTGGGGTTTTTTGTTGCTGAGAATTTATTGAAGAATTAACGGTTAAAGATTCGAATAGGCTCAAACTTAATTTGCGTAGAGTTTGTTCGCTGGCTTCTTCTCCGTATGCATGACCTCCCATGCCATCAGCAACTGCCAAAATATAAACTGGTGGGCGATCGTTGCTCGGAATTAACGAAAAAACTTGATAGCTATCTTCATTGTTTTCTCGTTTATTTTGCCTGCTGAGAACTTCATATAGGGGAGCAGATTTTATATTATTGTTGGAGTTAGAATAAAATTTCACTAATTTTAGCTCTATCTATAAATGATTGTAAGAGAATTTTAATATTCGATTTTTTATTTGTTTTGGTTTTAACACCAAGCTCAATCTAAAATTTAGACAATATACAAATTATAAAAAATCCCCCACTGTTTTAACTGATATTTTGATAAATTATTGCTAAAATAACTTGTTTACGCTCTAAGTTCTTCACAAGATTAACAACTGTAGCAGTCAAAGTAAAGGTGAGAAGGTTTGATAATCGAGAAGCTAGTTATCCGATCGACCTAGATGGACAATTGGCAACCTGGAGTAGAGTGCAATTAATTAATAATAAAGCATCTTAAAAAACTTCCTACTCGCCCCTCAAAATTTTGTAGCATTGTTTGGCGAACTGGGCTTAACAGTGTATTACAGACTACGTTAACCACCTGAAAAAGTTTTTGAGTATCTTTATAGTTGCACGGGAGATAATTATTAGATCGGGCTGCTAGATAAAATTGTTGTTAAGAAGCGATCTCAAAGTAAATTTAAGATAAATTTTCCCCTCGAGACGATAATCTAACCAACAGTTCGATCGAAGATTAAATTTATAAAATAATCTAGCTAACTTATGAGTAAAATTACTTTATCTTGGGAAGAATATGGCGAAAAATATTCTCAAATAATTAATCTTAACGATCCTTATCATAAAAAACCCGGTGTAGTTCGTATCGGTCGCGATCCTAATTTATGCGATATTATTTTGAAATGTCCGAGGGTTTCTCGCTTGCACGCTGAAATTTACCTCGCACCACAAGATAAAGATTTTAAAATTAAAAATTTACGCGAGACTAACCCGATTTTAGTTGACGGACAAAAATTAATTCGAGGTTCTTTATATTTAAGCGATCGCGCTACTCTTATTTTAGGAGAGGTTAAAATCGAGTTTTGTAAATTTTCTGATTCGACTACAATTAATAATAATTTAGAAAATTCAATTACTTTTAGTCAATTTCTCCCCCTTGCATCTAGCGAAGACCTCAGACAAAAGGGTTATCTTCTGCCGGGTATTTTAACTGTTATTTGGGTTGTTTTGCTCTTTGCTAATGCTGGAGATCCGGGAAATGACACTTTTTTTAACTTTTTAATAGCTTTATTTTTGGGAGGAGGAGGCTTTTCTTTTATTTACCAATTATGCGGTAAAAAGAAGCCTTTTTGGATTTTGTTTTTACCGATTATTTTAACTCCTATATTATTATACAGCCCAGTTTGGGCGGCAATTGCTATAGTTTTTAGAGAGATTTTGCCCGGCCAGATTCCTGGTAAAAACGATAATTTTATCACAGTTTTTATCGCCTATTTTTTTGGGGCTGGTTTGGCAGAAGAGTTATTAAAAGCTCTGCCGATTTTATTTTTAAACTGGCTTAGTAAAATGTTATCTTATCCTAAACTTGAAGTTAAAGAGCCTTTGGATGGAATTTTATTAGGTGCTGCTTCTGGTTTGGGTTTTACTTTATTAGAAACTTTAGGACAATACGTTCCTAATTTAATTCAAACACAAGGGGCACTTTCTGGTTTGCAGGTATTAATACCGCGCATTGTTGGTTCGGTTTTCGGTCACATGGCTTATAGTGGTTGTTTGGGTTATTATATCGGTTTAGCAAGTCTCAAGCCCAAACAACGCTGGCAGTTGCTCGGTATGGGTTATTTAATCGCTTCTGTAATTCATGCTTTGTGGAATACTAGCGTTATTTTAGGCGGATGGGCTTTAGCGTTATCGGGGATTACAGCTTACTGTTTGTTAACGGGCGCAATTATTAAAGCTAGGCAGATTTCTCCTAATCGCAAAGATAATTTTGCTACTCAATATTTTAAAGATTAATATTTTGACGATCGAAAAGTTTCAGATAATTTTTTAGTGTTATGAAAATAAATAATTACCCAAAATATACGAAATATATCTTATTTTTATGCGGCTTTTTTGCTTTTTTAGTAGCGGTATTTTTGCGAACGGAAAAAGATTTTGTCAATGCTAATAATTCCCTGGCAAAATCTCTTGAAGGCGAAAAAGCGATCGCTCAAAATTTGTCCGATAAAATTACTAATGCAAATCTGGGTTGGAATAAAAATTTATTAGTAGATGATGTTGCCTACGATCTTTACATTCCTAATAATTACGATCGAACTTCTCAACATCGCTTACCTTGTCTTTTAGTGCTTCCGGGCTGGAATTTTAAACGCACTAGCTGGATAGAAAATACCAATTTAGTTAGCTTTGCCGATCGCTATGGATATGCTTTACTTTTGCCAGAAATGGGTAAAACTCTCTACGAAAGCAGTTACTATTCACAAACTACCATGAAATGGAATCGAGTGCCTGGGGGTAAATTTATTAAAGAAAGATTTATTCCTACCATACAAAAGCGACATAACTTACTAAAAAAAGGACAACATAACACTATGTTAGGACTTTCGACTGGTGGTAGAGGTGTGGCTTTAATTGCTTTAGAAAATCCAAGATTGTTTGTAGCGGGGGCTAGTCTTTCTGGTGATTTTAGCCAAGAAAATACTCCCAAAGATCGCTTGATGACTTATGTTTATGGTTCTTTCGATCGATTTCCTCAAAGATGGTTGGGAAAAGATAATCCTCAAGCAAGAGCAAATGAATGGGTTATGCCTCTTTATTTGGCTCACGGTACGGCCGATAATATAGTTCCAGAATCTCAAAGTCGTCTCTTTTATAATACTTTAGTCAAAAAGCACGATGGTAATATTTTAGTAGAATATTATCCGGTTAATGGAGCAGCACATAATTATCAATTCTGGGGCGGACAATTACCAGCAGTTTTTCAGTTTCTCGATCGCGATTGGCAGTAATTCATATTTATATAAGACTTTTTTTACTGTTGTCTTTGACATTCTTGTACTGCTGCGGAATTTTCTAAACCTAAATTAAATGGCATAACGTTACCAACAGTAAAATTGGTAATAGTGTAATAAGTTACGTATCTCGATTGTCCCGATCTTCTGATTTGCCAAAGATTATTCCACCAGGTAACGTTAACTCCGTTTTGTTGGATAATTGCTGAAAAACAAGTATATAAATCGGGTCGATAAAAATCGTATAATGCACCTACCATTAAGTTACCTTGTCTGACATAAGATACTCTTTTATTTAAATCTTTTTCATAATAATTATATTCTCCTAATGGAATTAAATTAGTGTGGGGACAGTTAATCTGCTGGCAAATATTTTTGGGTTTGTTATTTTCTTCTGCTTCGGAACGATCGGATTTCAGGGTAAAAATCTTACCTGTTCCTATTTCAGAATTATTAAATTCTTTTTTAATTATTGTCTGAAAATTTTCTGCTTTTTCTAAACTTTTGAAAGAGGATACTTGAATCCATTTTGTGGCTCGATCTTTTCTGTTTTTTACAAAAGCGTCTTGACAAAAATCAGATTTAACTTTCTCCAAATTTTCTGGACTATATTCGATATAAACTGGATAAAAAGTTACGGGATATTCGGCAGGGTTGCCAGGATATTTATCGCCGCAAGTAGATTGGGGAAAAGATTGTTTGTTATTATTGTTATTTTCTATAATTTCTGTTTTATCTTTATCTTTATCTTTATCTTTATCGTTGAGATTGGATTGTTTTGAATTATTTTTAAACCAATTTACTTTAAACCAATTTACTTTAGGAAGATGCTTGCTTATTTGCGGGTTGAATTTGTTGTTAAAATTTTTGGATTCAAAAAATATAATTCCACCGATCGCCAGCAGAATAACAGGCAAAACTATTAATAGATAATAGTATTTTGTTGGCTGTAAATTATCTTGAACTATTTGTTTTTGCTCCGGTGTTATTTTAACTGTTTTGGGGATTTTTTGGGGGTTTATTTTAACAGGTTTGGAAATTTTTTGAGGTGCGTTAAAAGCATTCTTCCACCAATTTTTTACGTTAGAAGGTCTATCTTTTTTCTTTAACTGTAATGCTTGCGATATTAATTTATCCCAAGGATAAGCTAAATTAGATGGTTTCCAAGTGTCGTTAGTAATTCTTACTAATGATGTGGGCGGCTTTTCTCCTGTTAGCATTTCGTGCAGCATCATCCCCAACTCAAACAAGTCACTTTCAGCCGTCATTCCCTCTCCTGCAAAGACTTCGGGAGGAGCATAATCGGGGGTACAGGCTTGAGTGCTTTTAGTACCTAAACCTTGTCTGGAAGCACCAAAATCTATTAATACTAATCTACCTGCTTCGGTTATTAATATATTATCGGGTTTGAGATCTAAATGATAAATATCTTGTTCGTGCAATACGGTTAATACTGCAACTAAAGAATCAATGAATTGCTTGACTTGTTCCGAGGGCAAACATTTATTAGGCTGTCGATCGAGTCGATTTCTTAAAGTTTCACCATCAATTAATTCCATTACTAAATAAGCAGTGCCTTTTTCTTGAAATAAGTCGTAAACTGTGACAACATTGGGGTGTTTTAATTGAGCTAATATTTTGCCTTCTCGCAAAAATCTTTGGATGCTGCGTTGAAAGATAGTTTGTTTATTTTTAGAGACAATTAAATTTTTGGTGTTGCCTTCTCGTTGAGCGTGTTCTTGAGGATAAAATTCTTTAATGCCGATCGCTCTTTCGATAGTTAGGTCGAAACCACGATAGGTTATGCCAAACCCTCCTTTACCTAAAGCATAATCAATCTTGTATCTTTCTGAATTAAGTAAAGTTCCCTTCGGTAAAAGATCTCTTATTAGTGCGGGTAAATATACTCCGCAGTTAGGACAAACTTCTGTTTCTGGGGATAAAGGATCGAAATGACAGTTCAAACAGCGCACGATGGGACAGTATATAAATTAAGAGCAGTGATATTGACAGAGTTCCCGTTTTCTGATTAGATTCGATCTATTTGTCTGAATTGTCTGAATCTAACTCAAAACTAGATCTTTTCAGCCGATAATCTCTTTGTTAGTTTTACTCCTTTAGAAGGATTGTTTTCCAGCATACAATTGTTATAAAAATTCGGAAAATTTTCATATGTTTTTTTTATCAAAAATATATCAAAAACGAATAAAAATATTGAATCCGAGCTAGATATATAAAAAAATCTTTAATAAGTTAAATGTTAAAAAAAATTCATTATAAAAATAAAAGGTAACCTAACAAATAAAATTCTTGGTAATCTCGATCGCAATTTTGTTAGATAATATAGAAAAACCATCGGAAAATCAAAGTTTTCAAAAACGAATCGAACCAGCAAATTTTAAATTAGCAACTCAAAAAAACTAAATCGATATTATGGTTGAAACACCGCTAAGAAGAACCGATTCAAAAATTCTTGCACCTGAAGAATTAAGAAAAATTCATGCTTATTGGCGTGCTTGCAACTACTTAGCAGTAGGAATGATTTATTTGCAGGCAAATCCTTTATTGAAACAAACCTTAACGGTAGAACAAGTCAAAAAAAGACTCTTAGGACATTGGGGATCGAGTCCCGGACTGAGTTTTATTTACATTCATCTCAATCGACTGATTAAAAAATACGATCTCAACGCCATCTATTTAGCAGGCCCCGGTCACGGCGCGCCTGGAGTACTCGGGCCAGCCTATCTCGAAGGTACTTATTCGGAAGTTTACCCCGAAAAAAGCGAAGACGAAAGGGGCATGGAAAAATTTTTCAAACAGTTTTCATTTCCCGGTCGTATTGGCAGCCACGTGACTCCAGAAACCCCCGGATCGATCCACGAGGGTGGGGAATTAGGTTACAGTCTTTCCCACGGTTTTGGGGCAGTTTACGACAACCCAGATTTAATTGCGGCAGTAGTAGTCGGAGATGGAGAAGCAGAAACAGGGCCTTTAGCAACAGCTTGGCACTCGAATAAATTTCTCAACCCAATCCGCGACGGCGCAGTATTGCCAATATTGCATCTCAATGGTTATAAAATTGCCAATCCAACTATTTTAGCGCGTATTTCTCCTGAAGAACTCGACTATCTCTTTAAAGGTTACGGCTATAATCCTTACGTAGTCGAAGGAGAAGATCCCGACTTCATGCACGAAAAAATGGCCGAGGTAATGGAAAAATGCATTCAAGAAATTCGCGACATTCAACAAGAAGCCCGCAGCAGTGGGGTAGCTAAACGTCCGCGCTGGCCGATGATTATCTTGCGATCGCCTAAAGGTTGGACTGGCCCGAAAAAAGTAAAAGGGAATAAAGTAGAAGGATTTTGGCGCGCCCACCAAGTACCATTAGCCGACGTGCATAAAAACCCAGAAAATCTCGAGTTATTAGAAGAATGGCTGCGCAGCTACAAGCCAGAAGAATTATTCGATGAAAACGGTAAATTAATCCCCGAACTCAAAGAATTAGCTCCTTTGGGTAATCGCCGCATGAGTGCCAACCCGATCGCTAACGGTGGTTTGGTTCGCAAAGATTTATTAATGCCCGATTTTCGCGACTACGCGATCGCAGATGTCAAACCAGGCAAAACTGAAGCAGAAAATACCCGCATTCTCGGTCAATTTTTACGAGATGTGATGGCGAACAACCCGAACAATTTTCGCGTCTTCGGCCCCGACGAAACCGCTTCTAACCGTCTCAATGCTATCTACGAAGTGAGTAAAAAAGCTTGGATGGCGAATACTTTAGAAGAAGATGCCAACGGTTCTCAACTCTCAACCGATGGTAGAGTGATGGAAATGCTCAGCGAACATACTTTAGAGGGTTGGTTAGAAGGGTATTTATTGACCGGAAGACACGGCTTATTTCACACTTACGAGGCTTTCGCACACGTGATCGACTCGATGTTTAACCAACACGCTAAGTGGTTGGATATTTGCAGGCACGATGTACCCTGGCGATCGCCGATATCTTCTCTAAATATTTTGTTATCTTCGGTAGTTTGGCGGCAAGATCATAACGGTTTTTCCCACCAAGATCCGGGCTTTTTAGATATTGTCACCAATAAAAGTGCCGAAGTTACTCGCATTTATTTACCCCCCGACGCTAACTGTCTCCTTTCAGTTGCCGATCATTGTTTGCGCAGTAAGAATTACGTCAATGTAATCGTCTCTGACAAACAACCCCACCTACAATACTTAACTATGGACGAAGCAATTAAACATTGCACCAAAGGTATTGGTATTTGGGAATGGGCTAGTAATGACGATTGCGGGACTTCTCCTGACATTCCCGACGTGGTAATGGCTTGCTGTGGCGATATTCCTACCAGGGAGTCTTTAGCTGCAACTGCTATTTTACGCAAAGAGTTCCCCGATCTCAAAGTTCGTTTTATTAACGTCGTGGATCTCTATAAAATGCAATCGGAAAGCGAACATCCTCACGGCTTATCTAATCGAGATTTTGATATTCTATTCACTCCCGACAAACCGATTATCTTTAACTTCCACGGTTATCCTTGGTTAATTCACAAACTAGCTTACCGTCGTACCAATCAAGAACGAATTCATGTTAGAGGGTATAAAGAAAAAGGTAATATCAATACTCCTTTAGAATTAGCGATCCAAAACGAGATCGATCGCTTTAGTTTGGTGATTGATGTAATCGATCGCGTTCCCAAACTCGGATCTGCTGCGGCTTATGTTAAGGAACGGATGAGGAACGAAATTATCGATAACTTGAATTACGCTCACGAACACGGCATCGATAAGGACGAAATGCGCCACTGGCAATGGCCTTATTAAAAACAAAATTAAGAAATTGGGAGATCGATCTACTGTGATTCTCCCCTTTTTCTTTTCTTGGCCTGTTTAGTCTTGTGACTTGTCTGTCATTTCTTTGTTATTATTGTTATTGCTGTTACTGTTGTAATTCTTTCTCCCAGAGAACCTCGATCGAGAAGTTTTTTGACGAAACTGACGAGCGTATTGTAAATTACGTTGAGCTTTTTCTTTCTTTAAATTGCGACGTTTAGCCATTATTATTGCCTCATATATACAGTCAAAAACTTCTTTCGGGATCGCTTTAATTAAAACCCTCTTTTAAAGTAATCATTTTTACGGTTGTTGCCGCCGCTAAAAGAACTTCTTTTTTCTCTAGGTCTAGCTTTATTTACTTTTAAAGTGCGTCCCATCCATTCTGCTTCGTCTAGATCGGCGATCGCTTTTTCTTCTTCTGAGTCGTTTTCCATTTCTACAAAGCCAAAACCTCGCATTTTTCCCGTTTCTCTGTCGCGAGGCAGACTGATTTTTTTAACAGTTCCGTAATCTGCAAAAACTTCCTCTAAATCCTTCTCTGTTACGTCGAAGGATAGATTACCTATATAAATTGACATTAATTTCTCTCCCAGTGTGATTATGTAGAGATGTAAAGTTTCGGAGAGATTTTCGTTAATACTTTGTCAGAAAAATCTGCCTATACTTAAGACCAACGCGGCCCGCCGATACTTAATTCTCCCTAAATATCCTAACACTATTATCAACTCCTGGAAACCTCTAGATTTGGATATTATTATTAATATCAATTCGAAATTAAATTATTTGTAATCTTGTTTACGATCGACCCACTTTTAAGGTAGTGGGTTTTAAAAATTATCTAGTTGCTTGAGAAATTGTTTTCCCCAATGCCATTAAAGTACCTTTAAAATCTTGCGATCGCTTGCGAAAATCGTCCCCCGTACCTAATTCAAAAGCTAATCCTCGAGTTGCTTCTAAAAGTTTTAAATATACTTGAGATTCTGGGTCTTGAGTCCTCATTACTAGGTAAATTCCATCGATTTGACGCTGGCGAATTGCCTCTATTACTTGGTCGATACTGTTAGTTTCTCGATCGGGAATGTGGGGAGGAGCATCGGTTACTAAAACTATTACCTTACTACCTGTGGGGTTAAAAGGTTGGCGCAAGGCTAACATGAGACCGTCGAGACTGCTTTCGGGCCAATCTCCTCCCCCAATAGCTTTTAGCTTGGCAACTTCGCGACGAAAAGCGGTCGGATCGCTGGTAAATACTTCGCCGTTAAAAGTTAAAACTCTTTGTTCTTCGTTACAGAGGCGATCGCGAAACTCAACCAAACCTACTCTAGCTCTAACTCCTTGCGATTCGATGCTCTTCGCAAAATCAACGATAGTATCTTTAATCGCGCCAATTTCTCCTGCCATGCTTTCAGTACAATCTAAGACAAACATTATATCTGCTTGACGTTTTGCTTGTAGTTTTTGCAACCTTCGTCCAACTGTTTCGATCGTGCTTTGCTGGTTAATTACTACGGTATCTTCAAGGATTTTTTTATTTGGCGATTTTGGTGGTATTTCTGTAGGTGGAATTACTGTTGCTGGAACTATCGACTCAGATCGATCTTCTTTAAATTCAATTTTTTTTTGTTCTTGCTTGCCTATAGATTTTAAGGCTACGCCGCACTCAACACAAAATTTAGCAGCATCAGTATTTGAAGCCCCGCAGCTATGACAAATTTTCATTGTTTTTTTCCTAATTATCTCGCTGGCCTGTTAGAGTGCCTTATTTTAATATTCCCTCAATTTGGATCGAGCCAAACACACGATTTTATTTATGGCTCAATTTTCATTTTCACAACAGCGATCGCGGCTTTTTGCGGGCATTTTTCAAACTAATCTGCAATTGTTTGCTTTAATGTAAAGAAATTTCTAAAATTTCCATCGCTTCTACAAAAGTCGTACCTAACAAAGCAACTCCTAAAATTCTGATTAATACTGGGCTAACAATTTTCATTCCCATTTCGAGCGGTTGCAAGTTATTTCTTTTTTTAGATTTAACTGCACTGTAAACGTGCAGCGCGCCGAAGATGAAAAATATTGTTGCTAACGGGTTTTGAGCTGGTTGGGTTAAACTATTATTCGATCTTGCGTTCATTGTAATTAAATGCTTTGCTTTTGGTGATATAAGTAATTACACGCAAATCTTAACAAAACTCAATAAATAATACAAGATCTAACCCGTAAATATTGCTAAGGGTAGTTGGGAAGTTTTGGGGATCTCTATCTTAAGTAGATATGTCAATCGGTTAAAGAGTATAAATTTCAATGCGATCGCAAAATTGAATTGAGGCTCGATCGCAGACTCGATTATTTTTTCTTCTTTGTCGTGAAATTATAAAATTGTCTTTAGAATATATTGTTTTAATACTATAAAATAGGAATTGCTTCGTGCGCTGTCTCAACTGTTATCAAGACAACATACCTCTATCAACCATCACTTGTCCGAAGTGCAAGGTTCATTTACCATCTTTAATGCGAGATGTTCTCTCTAGCGGCACGATCCTCGATAATAAATATCACGTAGATTATGCTTTGGGTCGAGGTGGTTTTGGCATTACTTACCGTGCGATGCATCTTAAAACCGAGCAGTTAGTAGCAATTAAAGAATTTTATCCCCACGAATATGCAATTAGGGATTCTACTACAGGAAATTTAACGATCCTATCATCGAGTAAAGATGCCTATCGACGAGGGTTGCAAAGATTTTTGAAAGAAGCAAAAACTTTAGCTCGGCTAAATCATCCTAATATTGTTAGGGTGCAAGATTTTTTCGAGCAAGGAAAAACTGCTTATTTAGTTATGGAACTAATTAGCGGTCATTCTTTGAGGGAAAGACTCGATCGAGAAGCTTCTAAGTCTTTAGCTCCAGAAACCATCGAAGAGATCGTAACTCCGATCGTCAGCGCGCTAACAACAGCCCATACAGCATCAATTTATCATTTAGATCTCAAACCAGATAACATCTTAATCGCACCGGATGGTAGAGTCGTATTAATCGATTTTGGGGCTTCCAAACAAGGAATGAGTACTAAGACGACTCGAGCCTTTACCCTAGATTATGCACCTATAGAAGTAATTTCTGCTAAAGAAATAGGGCCGGCTAGTGACTTGTACGAATTGGGAGTAACGATTTATGAAATGCTTGCGGGGAAAAAACCTCCTAATGCATTAGAAAGAATAGCAGATGATTCTTGGCAACCAATTAAACTAAATCAACCCTGGCAAAGACTAGTTCGAGAAGCATTATATTTAGAAAAAGATAAACGTCCTAAAAGTGTCAAAGATTGGTGGGAAAGTGCTTTTGCCGAGGTAATATTACCAGAGAATAAAGTAGGGAAAAGGCAAAAATTTTCAATATTAAAACAAATTAATAAGCTCCAGTTTATTGGCGATCGAACTATAGAAAAATCATCCGAGGGAAACATTGGTTTGACCCGCAGAAATATGCTGAAATTTGCGGCTTTTGCTGGAGGAGGAGCGATCTTAGCAGTAGCGAGTAAAAATATCTTAACTGACGATCCCAATCGGTTTAACATTAATAAAGATCGATTACCTCCCCTGCCATCTCAACAGCGTTTGGCGACTTTAAATTTTGAAACAATAACTATTAACAAGCAAGGCAAAACGATCGCACGAGATCCCAAACAAGCTAACTATTTTCAAGAAGTTTTAAATAACAATATTACTTTAGAATCGATCGCCATTCCTGGCGGTAATTATATGATGGGTGCAAATATAAAAGAAAAAGGTAGCGATCTCGATGAAACTCCTCAACATCGAGTTACGATATCCCCTTTTTATCTGAGTAAATACCCGATAACTCAAGGACAATGGCAAGAAATTGCCCGACTGCCAAAAATCGATCTCGATCTCGATCTCAACCCGTCTTTTTTCGTTGGTAAAGATCTTCCTGTGGAGGGAATTTCTTGGCAAGATGCTGTAGAATTTTGTCAGCGATTGTCTCAAAAAACAGGACGCAAGTACACTTTACCCACAGAAGCAGAATGGGAGTATGCTTGTCGCGCAGGAACGGTAACGCCTTTTTATTTCGGCCCGACAATTACAGGAAATTTAGCTAATTATAACGATTTATTATCTTACGCATCCGAACCAGAAGGAAAACATCGCGCCAAAACAACTAAAGTTGGTAGTTTTCCGCCTAATTCTTTTGGTTTGTACGATCTGCACGGCCAAGTTTATGAATGGTGTCAAGATCTTTGGCATCCTAATTATCAAGAAGCTCCAAACGATGGTAGTGCTTGGGTAACTAATGGAGAGACTGAAGCAGGTGTTGAATATCGGGTTTTGCGAGGAGGATCTTGGAGCAGCAAACCTGAATTTTGTCGATCTGCTAATCGAGTTAAAGCCTTAGCTACCGATCGCTACGTTAACTTTGGTTTTCGAGTAGTATTAAGAATTTAAACTTTCTCTTGGAAATTACTTAGTTGAAAATACTTAATAATATCAATTTACTTTGCTAATATTTTAATATTAGCTTAAAGATTTCTTAACCTTATCTTAACCATGAACTAATAAACTTGTTAACTGTGAGTAATAATTGTATTCTCATATACGAAAACCTGAGAATTAGCTCTCACCAAAATTTCAGGGCTATTTTTCTAGGCTGATTTTGTTCCAACATTATAAACCAGTCAATTCAGTAAGTAAATCTATTCTCAGGAAACTGTAACAATTATGGCTAATATTACTGGCGGCCAAACTGCAAGAAATCCATTAGTATTTGACCCCAATCCCACAGATTCTTTTAATTATAACATACAAGCATTAATAACGGCAGGAGACCAAGTTTCATTAATAACTGGAGATCCTCTAGCTGCAACTTTGACAACCAGTCCGACCGATTTATTCGCAATGCAGGACAAACCTGACGGGCTGGGTTTCACTGAGATAAACGGACTTAATTACGTCTGGATGAACCACGAATTAGGTAGTTCGACAGTAACTCCACTAGGTTCGGGACAAGTTCAAGGGGCGAGAGTTTCTTTATTTGTCTTTGATGGTAATTGGAACGTCATTGGGGGTAAAAACCTATTGGAAACAGTTACCCTAGGAACTGACATTTACACTCTCAATACAGCTACTGGATTTTATGAAAGTGCTGGTCTTCCTTCACTGAGTTTTAGCCGTTTTTGCTCTGGATATTTAGCTGAAAGTGGCTTTTTTGGCAGCAACGGAACGACAGTAGTTCCAATGTGGTTCATGGGAGAAGAAGACGACACTGTCGATAGTAACAATGGCGGTAACGGTTACGGTTTGGCAGTCGCTCCCGATGGTAGCGCAACCATAATTGCTGGTTTAGGAAAATATAAGAAAGAGACTGTTGTTTCTCATACTGCTTTTCGTCCCAATAACTCCGACTGGACGGTATTGCTCTCGAGCGAAGATAACGCCGATGGAGAGCTTTATCTTTATGTGGGCAAACAAACTGCTGACAATCCTAACGGACTTTGGAGCGACGCTGGTGCGGACGGATCGAACTTTGCACTATACGTACTTAGAGTTGTAGATCCGACAACAGGACAGGCTTTTGCTGGCGAAACAATGCCAGAAAACGCAGTATTAACCGCTCAGTGGGTAGAAGTTCCCGATAGCATTGCTTTAGGTAGTGCTGTTGGCTTGAGTAATTGGGTTAACGGTACTGACGCGCAAGGTGTAGTCAGATCTACAGACTTCGAGCGTCTTGAAGATACTACTACCGATCCTTTAAATGCCAATACTTTTTACTTTACAACTACAGGATCGGGATCTGCTAATCCTAACGGTAAAGTCCATCGCGTAACTGTAGACATCGATCCGATTACAGGACAACCCAGAGATGGAGTTTTTGAAAACTTATTTGTCTCCGGTGCTAATACTGCATCGAGATACGACAATATAGTTGCCGATACCAACGGTAATTTAGTAGTTCAAACCGATGGTAACTCTCCAGAAGTCGGTATTGTTTACAATATTGCTGAGAATGCTGCTAACGTCGGTAACGATATAGTTACTCCGATTTACGAACTTAACGTCAGTGGCGAATCTTCTGGAATTGTTGAAGTAAACGGTACTACTACAGTTCCCGGTCAAAGTTCTTACCTTTTTGACGTTCAAAGTTCCGGTCAAGGACAATTAATTTTAATCCAACCTACGGTAGAAACAGGGCCGATCGCAGCAGACACAATTAAGCCAACGGTAGATTTACTATTAGACCAAAGTGCAGCAGACTTTAATAAGATCGATGGTTTAGTTTTAGCGACAGAAGTTCAAAATGAATTTCAGTTCCAACTCAGCGATGGAAATACCGGTTCTGGAATCGATCCGGCTAGCGTTATTAGCAATGCGATCGTTATTACTAAAAACGGAATACCTTTAGTCGAATCTACTGACTATTCCTTTACTTTCGATCCTGTTACTAATTTAGTTACCGTTAGCTCCCTAAATGGTGGTTTTACCGACGGTCAATATCAGATTACTGTTAATAGTGGTTCTAGCCTCAATTCTGTCAAAGATATTGCTGGCAATGTAGCCGATCCGATTCAATACAACCTCAACATCGACACCGGACTGCAATTTGCTGCTTTTCAACAAAATTCTGGTGGATATACTGGCACGATAGATACTTATATTTCAGGAGGGGCACCAGGAGAGAATTTCTCTACTTTTGACAGTTTAAACGTAGATGGTAGCGATGGTGGTTTCCCAGTACAAGCTTTAATTCGTTTTGAAGATATTTTTGGCGTTAACCCCGGACAAATTCCTTTCAACGCACAAATTATTACTGCTGCTTTAGAAGTAGAAGTAAACAACCAGGGCGATCGCTTAGAAGTTTACAGAATGTTAACTTCTTGGGACAATACTAGTACTTGGGATAGTTTGGTTAACGGCATTCAAACCGATGGTATAGAAGCTGCCGCTACATTTGATGCGACTACAGCCAACGATGTAGAAAATGGTTTATTAGCACTTAACGTTACTAATAGCATCCAGACTTGGCAAGCAGATCCTAGTACAAATTTTGGCTGGGCTATTTTACCAACAGGAACTAACGGAGTAGACTTCTTCTCTGCTGAAGGCCCGACAGCTCCTGCGTTAGTAATTGAATATAACGTTAACGAACTTACTGGTACTGCTGGTAACGATACTATTGATTCTGGTCGCGGTAGCGATCTTAATGATGTTATTCGCGGATTAGCTGGCAACGATAACTTAAACGGCAGAACTGGCGACGATTTAGTGGTTGGTGGTACTGGTAACGATACTGTTAACGGTGGAGGCGGTAACGACGTTCTCATTGGTGTTGACGTTAATGCTGTTAATCCCGGTAGCGGAGAGGTCGATGTAATTTTTGGTGCTGCAACTAATACTGGTACTGATACGATCGTTCTTGGCGATGCAAATAACGTATTTTATGCAACTTCTGGAGCTGCAGATCTCGCGATAATTCGTAGCTTAGATATCACGGGTGGAAATATAGACAAGATTCAGCTCAGAGGTGCTGCAACTGATTACACCGTACAAGCTTCGGCAACTAACCCAACGAATACAGATATTTTATTTGGCACGGAACTAATTGCCACAATAGAAGGTGTTTCTGTAACTGAGTTGAATTCGACTTTTGTTTACGTGTAAATTAAATTGAACTGAATTAATAATATTCAGGTCGATCTGCTCGCAACTGGGCAGATCGATCGCATTTTTGCTAAGAATAAATCATCTCTCGATCGATAAGCTTTAAGTTTGCCCTAATTTTTGCCGCAAAATTTTAATAACTATATCTCGATTTAAAGCAGCTATCTGATTTTTAGGATTTAAAAATAATGTATTTTCATAATCAGCATAAAGCCAATTCATATTCTGCTTCTGCATGATGTAATAAAGCTCTATAAAAATATGCTTTTTCGTATTTAGGATCGATCTGAATTGCCGCACTCAAGTCTGCTATTGCTAGCTCATTTTCTCCTAGAATTGCCTGTATTTCTCCTCGTTTGTAGTAGGATCGAGCGAATCTCGGATTTATTGAAATGGCTTTAGTGAAATTTTCGATCGCTTTTTTGTATTTTTTGAGTCCGCGATATGCCAATCCTTTGTAATAATAAATTTGCGATTTTTTTTGATTCGATTTAATTAATTCATCGCAATCGATTATTACTTTGTAGTATTGCTTTAATTTGAGGTATTTTTTGATTCTTTTTATAAGATCGATCTCGATCGCTAATTTATTTTCTAATACTTTCATTGTTGTACTTGCCCTATAAATATAAATGTTTATTTTAACCAGTAATGTCTTTCTTATAACATAGTGCTTTAAAAATCATGGTGTAAGCGATCGAAATCACAAAAGTTACTAAAGCGCACCGAAAATAGGAGATTTTTTTAAGGAATTGAATTATATTTATTTTTGTTACAAAACTCTTGTTTTTTTATAAAAAATATCTTATAAAAATTTTAGTTAAATGAGATTTTGTTAATAATATTAATAATTTTTTTCGACATAAACTTTCAATTGTCGAGCCATTCTTCTCAAACCTTTAAGTTCTTCTTGGCGAATAAAAGGAACAAATACTCCAGTTAAAATTCCCGAAAAAATATCTTGATGTAAATATTTAGTTTTATCGATCCCAATTTCTTGCAATTGAAAAACCTGTTCGTTACGCAAACCAGGAAGAGAAGAAACCCATTTTAAACAAAATTCTGGCTCGAAACGAATTACTGTAGCTAAAAATTCCGTTTCCTCATCTCGAGGGAGGCGACGCAAAGACAAAAAAACTTGATTGCCAAGCTCAAAACCTTTAGTGCGATCGCAGTCGTAAAGAAAAGTATTCCAATAAAGCCAACGCTCTTTAACAATTAAAGCTTGCCAAACAAGATGCTTGGGGGCATTTATTTCAATTTCAGCATAGAGACTTCTCATAAAAGAGTATTGAGAATTTTCTGTGATTTTCCAGACTAAGATCCGATCTCGATCTAAAATCTGTTGAGTTAGCAGATCCAGATAGTTTGTAATTTTATAAATCCTGGATTCTCCAAGCAATTTTTAATCGAAAATGGCACAATTAACTCCCAATCCTAGTTTTAGTTTAACTATTCGCGTTCAAATCCCCAACCGCGCCGGAACTCTCGCTAAAGTTACCGCAGCGATCGCCTCAGTGGGTGGTAATCTAGGAAATATATCTTTAATCGAGAGAAATCTCAAAATTACAGTTCGAGAATTAACCGTAGATGCTTATAGTACCGAACATGGCGAGCAAATTGTCACAGCAATTAAAGAACTTTCCGAAGTAGAAGTATTAGGAGTAAGCGATCGAACCTTTGAATTGCATCGCGGTGGTAAAATTCACGTAGAAAGTCGCAAAGGTTTAACTTCAGTTTCCGACCTAGCAATGGCTTATACTCCAGGTGTAGGCAGAATTTGTCGGGCGATCGCAGAAGATCCCGAACAGGTTTTTTCTCTAACAATTAAAAGCAATACAGTAGCGATCGTTACCGACGGTAGCGCAGTTTTAGGCTTAGGAAATTTAGGGCCAGAAGCTGCATTACCAGTAATGGAAGGCAAAGCAATGCTGTTTAAAGAATTTGCTGGTGTCGATGCTTTTCCGATCTGTGTGGCAACTCAAGATACCAATGAAATTATTCAACTTGTTAAAAATATCGCCCCAGTTTTTGGCGGAGTTAACTTAGAAGATATTAGCGCGCCGCGATGTTTTGAAATAGAAGAAAAATTACGCCAAGAATTAAATATTCCCGTTTTCCACGACGATCAAGACGGAACTGCGATCGTTACTTTAGCGGCTCTGACAAATGCTCTGAAACTGGTCGATAAGGCTCTAGAAGAGGTGCGAATTGTTATTAATGGGGCGGGAGCTTCCGGGGTAGCTGTAGCCCGTTTATTACGCAAAGCAGGGGCGAAAACAATTTGGATGTGCGACTCGAAAGGGATTATTTCTAAAAGTCGATCGAACTTAAACCCGCAAAAATTAGAATTTGCCGTCGAAGCTAGCGGTAGTTTGGCAGGTGCGGTAAAAGGTGCGGATGTCTTTATCGGTTTGAGCGTTCCGGGAGTATTATCTAAAGAGATGGTAAACTCGATGGCAGCCGATCGGATTGTTTTTGCGATGGCTAATCCCATTCCTGAAATTCAACCGGAATTAGTTATTGACGATGTGGCCGTAATGGCAACCGGAAGGAGCGATTATCCCAATCAAATTAACAACGTTTTAGCTTTTCCTGGAGTATTTCGCGGTGCGTTAGATTGTCGAGCGATCCATATAACTACTAATATGTGTCTCGATGCTGCTGGGGCGATCGCTTCTTTAGTTACTCCCAACAAACTCGATCGCGAGCATATCATTCCTTCTGTATTCGACGAACGAGTCAGTCAGGCTGTTTCTGCTGCGGTTCAACAAGCAGCCCGCAACGATGGGGTCGCACGTCGTTAAAATTAGGTCAGAGGTCAGAGGTTTTATTATTAGCTATCCCTGACTTCTGACTCGGATCTATACCTTAAGGACTAGAAACTTCAACAGTATCAATATCTACAGTTAGAGCCTCTAATTTCTCACTGATAGCGAGTATTCCTAATAAAATTCCAAAGATTTTTAATTTCATTTTTAGCTTTTGCAAATATGTTTTTAAGTTTGAACTTTATCTAATTTTTTAGTAATATTTTTGTCAATTCTATGTTATTTAAAGGTATTTTTTTACAATTTATAGCGGTTTTAGAATCTAAATTTTCTCAAAAAAAATGACAAAAAATTTTATAATTATTTGCAAAATATATTAAAAAATAATACCAATTCTTAAAAATAGTTAGATATATGGTGATTTATTTGCTCTGAAAAGAAGTAACTAAAAATCCTGCGATCTCTGACTTCTAAACTAAGTCTTTTATTACTTTTGAAAAATGATATTAAGACGATCGCAACACTAAATTGATAGATTAATGGTCGATCGTCCAAAATTTGAGAATAACTAAATATTTTCTGCTGTTTGCTAATTATTATCAGAAACGGTAACTTGGTTAATATCTACTGTTAAAGCTTCTAATCTTTCGCGAACTTCAGAAGAAACTGATTCTTGATAGCGACCTTTTAAATAACCAGCAAAAAACTCTTCCATTGCAGCAGCAACCGCCAAACGATTAGCTTCTTTTCTAAAACCGTGTCCTTCTTCGGGAGCTAAAAGATATTCTACATCTCGCCCTAAATCCCGTAAAGCTACTACAATTTGGTCTGACTCTGCTTGTTTGACCCGAGGATCGTTAGCTCCTTGAATTACCATCAAAGGATTTTTAATATTGGTAGCAGAAAATAAGGGGGATTGTTGTTTTAATTGTTCCCTTCCTGCGGCAGTTTCTGCATCTCCCATCCTCAATTTTAATTCTGCTTTAAATGCTTCCCAATAAGGAGGGATAGATTCAAATAAAGTAATTAAATTCGAAGTGCCGACATAAGAAACACCAGCAGCATAAAATGCCTATTTTGCTAGGTTTCATTTTACAGATAGCTCGATAATGATTTATTAATCTTT
>CAYWIH010000048.1:0-31678 GCA_964458305.1 uncultured bacterium
AAAAGGTATGATTTAGTATGATATTTGAAATAAATATTAATAATTTTCTAATTTTTTTGCTTAAATTTTGGTTTTGATTTTGGGATAGTAAATTTGTTCTTGGGAACGATAACAAGCGATCGGCGTCGCTCGTATTTTTTAATTACTGGTTTTATTTTTCTAATTTTTTGATAGATTGCTAATTGTTTTTGTCTGTTATTTTTTGCTTTAGCAATAATTATTTCTGCCTTTTTTTGCCAATAATTAGAATTAGTAGCCGTTTTAATTTCTTCTGCTTTCTCGATCGCATCGACCCATTGTTTATTCTTCATGGAGCGATCGGTATCTGCCAAAATTTTTTTACTAACAGCGATTTCTTCTTCCCATTTCTGCTTTAATTTTAAAGCAGTTTGTTTGACTTCAGTATTATCGGGAAGATTATCAATAATTTTTTCTATTTTGCTTAAGTTACCTTCTTGCTGATAAATCTTAAAGAGACGATCGAGTATTTCTTGAGACCATTTTTTTATTTTCTCTTCTGCTTCAAGATTATTTTCCGGTATTTCTTTGGCTCGTGCGATCGCGCCACTGAGATCGTTTTTTAGGGCTTTAGTTTCAGCCAAACCCAAATTACATTTACCGATAAATTCCTCTATTTTCTCTTGAGGTACGCTTATTTCTGGTGGTTTATTTTTAACAGTTTCTAAACAAGATTGATATTTTTTTGCTTTATAATTTGACTGCAATGAATTTAGAAAACTATCTATTTGTTCTTGCTGGCGACGATCTTTGTATAAATTGATTCCTAACCAAGCGAGTAATAATAAAGTTAAAAGCGATGCTGCACTTAAAATTTTTAATGCAAAAAAGTTATTATTTTTTGTTTGTTTAAGAGAATTTTCTAAAATAATTAGCGGAGATTCTAGTTTTTTGTCTGTGGAAAATTTGGGATAATTATGACGAAAAAAAATTAATTTAGCTGGCAGTGATTCTAAATCTTTTAAAACTTCTCTAGCGGAATTATAGCGATCGTTAAAATGCGATCGAGTCATTTTATTAATAATTTTAATTAATTTAGGATTAATATTTTTTGTCCGATCTTGCCAAATAATTTCGCCATTTTCGTCCTCTTGAAAATGTTGTGGTTTCATGCCCGTTAAAGCTTGAATGGCAATAATTCCCACAGCATAAATATCGCTACTAAAACGAGGTTTTCCCATTGCTTGTTCTCCCGGCATATAACCTTTAGTACCGATCGAAATAGTAGAACATACTTCATTTTGCAGCATCACCTGCTTAACAGCACCAAAATCAATTAAGACAAATTTGTTATCTGCTTGACGGCGAATCAAATTATTCGGTTTAATATCTCGATGAATTACACCGCGATCGTGAATGAATTCTAAAATATTTAAACAGTCTCTTAAAAAGAGAATTACATTAGTTTCACTCCAACTTTCTCCTAAGATTAATTCTTTACTTAAACTGTGTCCTTCAATAAATTCTTGAACTAGGTAAAAATGACCTTTTTCTTCAAAATAAGCTAAAAGTCTGGGAATTTGAGAGTGCTGGCCTAGTTTTTGCAAAACTTCTGCTTCAGAATTAAATAAACGTCTGGCTACTTCTAAAAAACGTTTATTGCGATTAGTTGGGTTGAGTTTTTTGACCGCACACAGAGGATGTCCTGGTAAGTGGAGATCTTTGGCTAAATAAGTAGTTCCAAAAGCCCCCCTACCCAAAAGTTTAACTAATTGATAGTGAGAGGCTAGTGTTGTTTTTAACATATATCTTCAATTGATACCCAACTATCCATTCAATAAGTAATAATAACTATTATGACTTTGAAAATTAATTGATTTTTACTAAAAAATTAAGACAAACAATATTTTCTGATGTTGGGTTTAATTTTATTTTAAGGGGATAAAAAAATAAAGCGATCGAGCTTTTATCTTCTGCAACCGTAACCTCTACAAGTTCGTCTAATAATTCTTGTTTCTCGCCTAATTATAGTTCTTTGTCTGACTCTTCTGCGATAAATTTTGCCTGGTTGTTGTCGCACCGTTCTTTGACGAACTACAGGTTTTTGGTAGCTAGGACGACGGTAAGAACGAGAGCGAGTATTTTGAATTCTTTTTTGTCTGGCTGCTGCTAATTCTTTTTCTCTATTTTCTTTAGCTTCACTAGCAATTTTATCTGCTCTTTCTTGCCAGTAAACTGAATCGCTAACTGTTTTAATTTCATTAGCTTTTTCGATCGCATCGAGCCATTTTTTAGCGGTCATTGCTTGGTTTGCATCTGCTAAAATTTGCTCGCTATTTGTTATTTCTGTTTGCCATTGTTCGCTTAAATTTAAAGCTTCTTCTTTGACCGGACTGCTGCTAGGAATGCTAGCTATTATTGGCTTAATATTTGCTAATTGTCCTTCTCGTTCGTAAGTTTTAGTAGCGCGATCGAGCAGTATTTGCGACCATCGATCGATATTTTCTCTAGCTTCAGCCGCAAAAGGATTATTTTGAGGAATGTCTACTGCTGTGGCGATCGCTTCTTTGTAATTTTCGTTTTCAGCTTCTTGTTTGGCAATACCTAAAGTACATTTACCGATAAAGGAATTTATTTTCTCTTGGGGTACGCCAATTTCTGGGGCTTCTAAACGAGCGTTATCCAGGCAATTTTCATATTCTTGTCGCTCGTAATTTGTTGCCATCAAATTAAGCGCGTTAGCAATGCGTTTTTGTTTTTGATGAGATAGAAGTTGCATTGCTCCTAATATTATTCCTAGGGTGGCGATCGAAGCAATACCGATCGTTCGAGGTAATTTAATTTTATCCCTCGAATTATTTCGATTTTGGTTAGAGATTACAGTTGCCGATCTGTAGGTGGGAACTTCTGTTTTGGGTAAATTTAGATTGGGTTTTCGATCGCGATTAATTACTGTTTTTGCACTTCTTTTAAAACGGGCTAATAAAGAGTTACCTAAAACAAATATCTGGGGTTTTTTGCAATTATAACCCGCCTCTAGAGATTGCAAATCTTGTAAAACTTGTTGGGCTGAATCGTAACGCTCTTTAAAATGATATCGGGTCATTTTATTAACGATCTTGACCAATTTTGGATTAATATTAACCGATTTTTCCCAAAAAATATTCCCGTTGCGATCTTCTTTAAAATAGCTTGTTTCTAATCCGGTTAAAGCCCTAATCGCAATTATTCCCAGAGCGTAGATATCGCTATTAAACCGAGGTTTTCCCATCGCTTGTTCTGAAGGCATATAACCTTGAGTTCCAATTGCTATGGTCGAGGCTATTTTACTTTGGGAAATAGCTTCTTTTACCGCACCAAAATCAACCAATACTAAGCGATTATTTTCTTTGTTGCGAATTAGATTGTCCGGTTTTACATCTCGATGAATTACGTTTTGAGCGTGAATAAATTTTAAAATATTCAAACAGTCTTGCAGCAATTCTATTACTTCAGATTCCGACCAAGGATTGCCGATTTGGATTTCTTCGCTTAAGCTATGACCTTCAATATATTGCTGTACTAAATAAAATTTATTACCTTCTTCAAAATGGGCAATAAATCTCGGAATTTGAGGATGTTCGCCGAGTTTTTGCAAGCTTTCAGCTTCAGTTTGAAACAAACGCCTGGCTATAGTTAACAATTTGTCGTCTTTAATCGTTGGATTCAGTTTTTTAACGACGCACAGAGGTTTGTTAGGTAAGAGAATATCTTTAGCTAAATAAGTTTTCCCAAAAGCCCCTCTTCCTAAAATTTTAATTAATTGATAGCGCGAAACCAGTATTTTTTTAAACATATTTTTAAACTCCAACAACCTCACCCGCATTTAGGAGCGATCGAATCACTTAAGCGATATTAACTATTATTACTTAAAGTTGCTATATATGAATTCAACCTCAGCAAGATAAGGCTAGATTCGATCGAAAATCAGTTCGAGCCAAAAACTAACTAACTTAATATCTTCTCGACGCAACGAACGAACATTTCTACACCCATTCCCAAAGCAGTTTCATCGAAATCAAAACGAGGATGATGGTGAGAATAACTCAAACCCAGGTCTCGATTTGCCGAACCCAAAAAGAAATAACAACCAGGAACTTCTTGAAGAAAGAAAGACATATCTTCCCCTCCCATGGTTTGACATTCTGGAACGACACCTTGAGGAGTTTCGACAATATCTTCAGCGACAGAACGAACTAATCGAGCAATTTCGCTATCGTTAATTAAAGGTGGATACAAATGCCAGTAATTTAAATCGTATTTCGCACCGTGAGTTTGGCAAATACCGGCAATAATTTCTTCGACTCGCTTGCCGATAATATCTTTTAAATCAGGATTAAAATAGCGTACAGTTCCGCTCATTCTGGCCGTATCGGCAATCACATTTAAAGCAGATCCGGCGTGCAATTCTCCCACCGTAACTACCGCAGAATCGATCGGATTGATATTGCGAGAGACGATCGTTTGCAGGGCATTGACAATTTGCGCGCTCACCACCACAGAATCGATCGTGCGATCGGGCATAGCCCCGTGACCTCCCTTACCGAAGATAGTACAGCGAAAACACTCTACAGCAGCCATTAAAGCCCCAGCGCGCACCCCAACCGTACCTAAAGGCAAATTGTTCCATAAATGCAGGCCGATAATCGCATCTACGTCGGGATTTTTGAGTACCCCAGCCTCTACCATTGGTTTAGCACCACCCGGCCCTTCTTCAGCAGGTTGGAAAATAATCTTAACAGTTCCCTGAAAATCTCGAGCATGTTCGGCTAAATATTTAGCAGTACCCAAAGCGATCGCCGTATGTCCGTCGTGACCGCAAGCGTGCATTATACCATCGTGTTGGGAGCGATAAGATACTTTATTTTCTTCTTGAATCGGTAAAGCATCCATATCGGCGCGAATTGCTAAAACTTTACTGTTGGGATTTTTGCCTTCGATCGTTGCTACCACTCCAGTTTGGGCGATTCCCCTTTGATAGTCGATTTTCCACTCGCTCAGGCGATCGCTAATTAATTGTGCTGTTAATTTTTCTTGAAAACCCAACTCGGGACGCTGGTGCAAACTGCGGCGCAATTCGACAATTAGCGGCTGTAAATCCCTAATTTTCGGGCGAATTCGCTTAAAATGAACTGAATTAACATTAGAATAGATAACCATTATTATCGCTCTCGATCTCGAACTACTTTATTTTTGATATCCAAAATTGCTTTTAAGTAATTTCACTCAGCAAAGAGCGAAAAAAAATATATAATATATTCATTATTTTATGATAGTGTTTCCGTACTTTAAAAAAAATACTCAAAAAAATACGCTAAATCGCCTATGGCTGGAGGCATTTATCCCGATGTCATTTGCAACCGCTGACGAAATAATATAAATAAGTAAATTAATACATATTATGAAAGCTCGGTAAAGCCAATATAAACGATCTAGATCGCGCGCCGTAGCTTGTAAGATAATCCAATGAATAAAATTTCTCAAAAAATAATTCTGTTAATAGATAAAGATATTCAAACAAGCCAAAAAATCGCCCAAACCTTGGCAAAAGATAATTTAATGCCGATCGTGGCTAAAGACTGTAAAACAGCTTTGCAACTGACAAAAGCAAGAAATATCGATTTGATTTTGTGCGATATCATCGCAGCCCAAGAAAAAGATTACGAAATCTTAACAAAAATCAAACAAGATCGAGACACTCAAACAATTCCCTTAATCGTTTTAGACGAAGAAATCGATCTGAAAACTTGGCGTAAAGTAATGTCTTTAGGAGCAGACGATTATTTAACTAAAGATAATATTGAGGAATTAAGAGTTGCGATCGCCGCTCAATTTAAAAAGCTTGCAGCCCACCAACAAAGTTTGCAAGAAGAAATAGAAAATTTACAAGCCTATATTACCGCCACTTTACCTCACGAATTACGCGCTCCTTTAACCAGTATTATCGCCTCCTCGGACTTTTTGATCTCCAGCGAAATAGAATCGTTAGATACAGAAATTAGCCGCGAAATGCTCCATTGTATTAGTCTGAGTGCCAAACGCTTAAATAAATCGATCGAAAAATTTTTACTGTACTCTCAACTGCACCAAACAGGTAACGATCCTAAAAAAATTCAAATCCTGCGTAACGCCGAAACCATCTCGATCGCAAGTTTAATCGAAAGAAAAGCAAACAAACAAGTAGAAAAAGTAGGCAGACGAGAAGATCTGCAACTAAAGATAGAAGATGCTGCGGTGGGAATCGGCACTAATAATTTAAGCAAAATACTCGAAGAATTAATCGATAATGCTTGCAAATTTTCCGCACCAGGTACGCCGATCTGCGTAAAAACATCTCAACAAAGAGATCGTTATCTTATCTCAGTCAGCAATCGCGGGAAAGGAATGACAGCAAAACAAATTAACAGCATCGGCCCTTACATCCAGTTCGAAAGACAAATTCAAGAACAACAAGGAGTCGGACTCGGTTTAGCGATCGCCAAACGTTTGGCAGAATTACATCAAGGTCAATTATCGATCGAAAGTATTCCCAACCGCTCGACGACAGTAACAATTTCTTTACCAAAAGTCAATCAGTATAGTATGGTTGGTTCGACTAGGTAAATTTAATTATCGGCAAAAAAGAACTTTCTTAACCTAAATTTAGTATCATAACCCAATAATGAGAAAAAAATACTCGGGATAAAAAACTATAATGATACGTTGGATCTTAACTTTAGTTTGCCTGGTGTCATTGTTGGGGATTAGTTTACCAGCAAATGCGATCGAGGAAACTGAAACCCCCACCATAACAGAAGAACAATTACAAGCAGCCGAAAATATCGCTAGAAAAGCTTATGAAGCAGCCCAACAAGGTGATTTCGCCACCTCCGAGCAATACTGGAGCGAATTAATCGAAGAATTTCCCACTAACCCAGCCGTTTGGAGTAATAGGGGAAATATTCGCATCAGCGAAAATAAATTAGACGAAGCGATCGCAGACTTTAATAAAGCGATCGAACTAGCCCCAGACGCTCCCGATCCTTATTTAAATCGCGGTGCAGCTTTAGAAGGAAAAGGACTCTATCAAGACGCGATCGACGATTACAATCGGGTATTGGCAATCGATCCGCAAGATCCGATGGCGTATAATAACCGAGGTAATGCCAAAGCAGGACAAAAACGCTGGGATGAAGCTCTAATCGATTATCAAAAAGCCGTAGATATAGATCCTAATTATGCTTTTGCTCGCGCTAATGCTGCTTTAGCCCTCTATCAAACTGGAGAAACGGATCGAGCTATTAAAAGCATGAAAGATATTGTTCGCAGATATCCCATGTTTCCAGATATGCGCGCTGCTTTAACTGCTGCACTCTGGGAAAAAGGCAAACAAGGTGAAGCTGAAAGTAATTGGGTTGCAGCAGTAGGTGTAGATAATCGCTATCAAGATCTAAGATGGGTCGAAGAAATTCGTCGCTGGCCTCCTAAAATGGTAGAAGCATTAGGAAAATTTTTAGATTTAGATTAAGAGAATTATTTTTTTAAAGAAGGTTGGTTTTATTGCGAATGGGCGATCGAACTAACCTTTTTATTTATTTTCGTTCGATAAGTGCGATCGCCGAATCTTTGGGATCTAAAATGCGATCGAGTTCTTTTGCTGCTTTTTTATCTTCACGAACGCTAACATTAATAAAATTACTGATGATATTAGCTATTAAAGATCGATATTTTTCTTGAGAATAAGTAGCTCGAAAATCTAACAAACTGCTCGAGATAGTCGGATCTAAACAATCTGCGATCGAAAAATGATTCGCTCCTTCTAAAATTACTAAATAACTATCGTTTCCTAAGTTCTTTTCTCGATCGCTTTGGGACATTTTTCCAGGATAAAATATTTTTAAGTGTATCGTATTGTATGGAGGCCGAGCATCTTCAACGTTTACCGCTCTCCACAGACATTTAACAACCATTTTAAAATCCTAAATTTTCAGAATTGCTTTATGTATTGTCAAACTTGATTTTTGATATTGTCAACAATCAAAATTTTTAATCAAAAAATTCATCTCTAATTGATAATCAATTTACTTCAATTGCAAAATTATGTCTCGATCGCAATGGCAAATCCCGAATAAAATTGAAATAACTGCTGAATTTCTCGCCGCAGTAAAACAATTCAATCCTGCAGCAGGTGGGGAATATTTAGCTAAACTTCTCTGGCAAAGAGGAATAACAGATCTCGATCGCTTACCTGGTTTTCTCGATCCTAAACTATACCGATCTAGCGATCCTTTTGCTTTTGGTGAAGAAATGAAATTAGCAGTCGATCGCCTCGAAAAAGCCTTTTTAACGGGAGAAAAAGTTACCATCTGGGGGGACTTCGATGCGGACGGAATTACGGCTACTAGCGTGCTTAAAGAGGGGCTGGGGCAGTTTTTTCCTGGTGAGGGAAGCTTAGATTATTACATTCCCGATCGCTTTAAGGAATCTCACGGTTTGAACGTTGCGGGTATCGAAAAATTGGCTCGATCGGGTACAAAATTAATCGTCACTTGCGATACTGGCAGCACTAACATTGCAGAAATCGATTATGCAAAAGATCTGGGCATAGATATTATTATTACCGATCACCATACTTTATCGCCCGAAAGACCTGAAGTTACAGCAATTATTAATCCGCGCTATTTCGATTTTAACCATCCTTTATATCATCTTTCTGGGGTAGCGGTAGCTTATAAATTAATTGAAGCACTTTATCAAACTTTTCCCGACATTCCCCAACAACCTTTAGAAAGTTTATTAGATTTAGTGGCGATCGGATTGATTGCTGACGTAGTAGAGTTAAAAGGAGATTGTCGTTATTTAGCACAAATTGGCATCGAACAATTAAAAAAACAAACTAACGATCCTACTCGTCCGGGAATAGCAGAATTATTAAATTTATGCCGAAGAAATGGCGATCGACCGACGGATATTTCTTTCGGTATCGGGCCGAGAATTAATGCAGTTAGTAGAATTAGAGGGGATGCTAAAGATGTTGTCGAATTGCTTACCAGTCGCGATCGAAATCTTTGTAAAAAGTTAGCTGAAGAAACAGAAATAGCTAATACTCGTCGCAAGTCTTTACAGCAAAATCTGGTTAAAAAAGTAAAACAAAAATTAGCTAATCTCGATCTTTCAACTACTGGGGCGATCGTTTTAGAAGATCCGCAGTGGGAAGCTGGTATCTTGGGTTTAGTAGCTGGAGAAATTGCCAGGGAATGCGGTCGTCCGACTATTTTATTAACTAGCAATTCTGAGGATAATTTTGCTAGAGGATCTGCTCGTTCTATTAATAATATTAATCTCTATGAATTAGTTAAATCTCAAGCTAATTTATTACATCGTTTTGGCGGTCATCCTTTTGCTGCTGGTTTGAGTTTACCGATAGAAAATATCTCTTTATTTCAAGCTGGAATCGATCGGCAATTGCAGCAGCAAATCGATCCGAGTTCGATGGGGGCAATAATAGAAGTAGATTTGACCGTTACTGTGGCAGAATTGGGTAAAAATTTATTTAAAGAATTAAAAGCGATCGAGCCTTGTGGAGCGGGAAATCCAGCCCCAAAATTATTAATTAAAAATTGTTGTTTCGATAGTATTTGGAATAAAAATATTCAAGATAGATTTAATCGCAAGGTTCAATATATCAAAACTACTTTTAAAATTTGGGACGATTCTGTTAAAGAAGGATTTTCAGGAATTTGGTGGGGACATTACAAGCACGAACTACCAGAAAATAAATTATGCGATGCCATAATCGAATTAGATTTTAATGCTTATAGTCAAAATTATGAAGCGAGATTAATTGATGTAAAAATTAGCCAGAAAAAAGAATATATTCAAACTGATTTACCAACAGTAAATTTAATCGATTGGCGCGGTAAATTTACCGAAAATAATAATGTCAATTTTAATTATCGATTGTTAGAAAAATGTCCGATAAATTGGAAACAAATTAGTCAAGAATATCAAAAAGCGATCGACTTGCAAAAAAAATTAGCTCTAACTTATTCATTACCAGAAAAAAAACCGCCCCAACAAATTTGGCAAGAATTAGTCGGTATAGCTAAATATCTCAGTCGTACCAATAGAATAGTAACAATCGAAAAAATTCAAACCAAACTAAAACTGAGCGATCGCAGCTTAGAATTAGGCTTTCAAGCATTAGAAAAAGTAGGATTTCATCTCAAAAATAGCTCGGGAACGATTCAAATTACTCATTCTGGGGAACTATTATCTTACGGGGCTGAGAATATTATCTCATTATTCCTCGCAGCAGTAGCAGAAGAACAATTTCAACATCAATACTTTAGTACTACTCCGATATCTACCCTAGAAAAAATACTCACTCAACAAATATGAAAATAACAACTCGAATTAGCGACTGGCTCGAAAATAAATGGGTTGCACCTTCTTATGGAGGATGGTTGTTAGCGGCGATCGCCCTAGCTTTATTTGGTGCTGCCACTAATACGATGGCAGGATGGCTTTATGTAATGAGCGGAACGATCTTTGCTTTATTGTTGCTCGGAGCTATTTTACCAAAAAGGGCGATCGACAAATTACAAATTCGTCGTTTTGCGATCGAGCCAGTTAGTGCCGGGGACGAACTGACAATAGAATTAGAAATTTCTAACCCCACTTCTAAAGCCAAAAACTTGATCCAGATAAGCGATATTTTACCTTACGTACTCGCCGAACCAAAACAAAAAGCAATAGAAGTTATTCCGCCAAAAAGCAGCGATCGCTGGAGTTATTATTGTTCTACTACAAAACGCGGCATTTATCAATGGCACGAAATCAAACTTAGAAGTGGCAACCCGTTAGGCTTATTTTGGTGTCTTCGCAGCCATCAGATTGCCGCTAAAGCTATAGTATATCCGCAAATATTACCTTTAACTCGCTGTCCTTTAGTAGATAGCATCGGTCAAGACGATAGTATTGTATTGCAAAGCGAGCAACGCTATCAAACAGCTTCTCAAGGGTTAACTAGAGCCTTACGTCCTTATCGTAGCGGAGATCCGATGCGTTTGATTCATTGGCGTACTAGCGCGCGTTTGGGGGAATTTAAAGTAAGGGAGTTAGAAATTATTACCGGAGGGCAAGAGGTAATTATTTGTTTGGATACTAATTATGATTGGCAAGAAGAAACCTTCGATCGAGCGGTTACCGCAGCAGCATCTTTATATTTTTATGCCCATAAATCCCAATTGAATGTCAAATTATGGACTGCTTCTACTGGTTTATTATCGGGTAAAAGATCTGTTTTAGAAACTTTGGCGGGTGTTTTGCCCACTGAAGATAGTAATTCCCCAGATCTTCCTGCTTTGCCTTTAATTTGGCTGTCTCAAAATCCTGCTAGTATTTCTTCTTTACCTTCTGGAAGTCGTTACGTTCTGTTTGCTTCTGGATCTAGTAATCTTGCTAGCAACAATAATTTATCTGGCTTGGTAATAACTTCCGAACAACCTCTAGAACAAGAATTACAGAAATATATCAGTTAAAAAACCCTTACAAACTTGACACCTTCAAGAGATTGAAACTTATATCTCGTACTGCTAACAAACCTTTTAAGCCAAACTCGATCGGCTAAAAGTAAGTGGTTTAGAGTACCGCGAATCGATTTTAAAAATGCTCCTCGATCGCTTTTCCTTTCTTCTTCTAAAAGAGATGCTGCAAGATCCTAGAATCGTCCGTTTACCCAAGAATTATAGCGCGACAGCAAGCGAAATTGAGCTAGGTGGGTCGATCTTGACATTTGTTATTTAATCTTTTTTTTATTCGCAATGTTTATCTTACTCCATCCCAGTTACCGATCGCTTTTTCAATAAGTAAAAATTTAAGATATACTTCGATCGGTTTAATTTGCTTATGTTAAATTACATAACAGAAAATTCGCAGTTTACGAATTTAAAGGATTTCAGTGGTATATTTTCTACTAGGAGAAATGCAGGGATTCTCGTGCTTTTTTTGGTTAAACCCTTCAAATTGATTAGCTAAATCTCCGAAAAGTAATATTTTTCGTTCTCAAAAAGAGCAAAAAAATAGTTATTAAAAAGTCAATCAACAGCTTTTTCGATCGTTTTTTGTAACGTTAAATTAAGCGAATAAAATTAAATTTGACAAAATATCTAAAATCTGCTTTAAAAGCGATCGCAACAAGAAAACATTATTAATTATTGCGTATAATTTCGCTCGTTCTGAAAATAAAATATATTATTTCTGAAAAACTACGCTGCAGATACAAAGAGTATAATACCATTTTGCAAAATAATTGTTCTAAATAATGTCTATTCAATTTTTAATTGAAGCAGAAGGAAGAAGGAAGAAGGAAGAGGGAAGAGGGAAGAGGGATAATCCTTAATATTTAAACCTTTTGCCAATCTTAAATGTCCTAACCTTTGTTTCAACTGCTATAACTATAAAAGGTTTAAAAGCGATCGTGCAAATACTTTAATTTAGAAATACCATACACTATAGATCGATAGCTCCAAACACTGCAAATAAAAAGCAAATCGATCGTAAACTAATTAATAACTTATTATTTTGACATCTGATTTCTAATTCTCCAAATCTAACAACATTAAATAGAAATATTATTAAAATCAGTGCGAGAAATTAATAGAAATTTCCCAAAATAATGGTAAACATCAATTCTGGGAATGTTATGCCTATTGTAACTGAAGTATAGCAAGCTCAAGCAGATAAAGAAAAATTCGATCGCTGCGAGATATTTTTCCGATTGGAGAGGGTATCTTTACTAACATCTCTAAAGATTGCTCCTCCTGCGATTAATTTGACAATTGTTTCTTTGGAAATACCTAAATTTCTAGCAAAATATGTTTGCTTAACTTGCACTTTAATTAAATTAACTGCGAGCATTTTAGCCCCTTTAAGGTTAGCTCCATTTAATTTCACTTTAGAAAAAGCTGCTCGATCGAGATTAGAATCAATTAATTTGGCTTCGCTCAAGTTAACTAAATTAAAATTAATTCTATCGAGATTACTTTGATTAAAATTTGCCCCAGTAAGTAAAACTCGGTTCATTGAAGCATTAACTAATTGAGACTGACTTAAATTAACCATTCTCAAATCTGAATCGCTAAAATTTGCTCCATTTAAGTTAACCCCTACTAAAATTGCACTATTAAGATTAACTTGAGACCAAGTCGTATCGCTAAGATCTGATTTACTTAAATCTGCTTTATTTAAATCAATGCTCGAGAGATTGAGAGATTTCATTTTAGCTTCAATGATTTTAGCTTCATTAAGTATCGATCCGGTTAAATCTGCACCGCTTAAATAGCAATTATTTAAGATAGCTCTACTTAATTTTGCATTCCTAAAACAAGTTTTATTTAATATTCCCCCTTGCAAACTAGCATCGCTTAAATCTGCACCTGAGAGATTGGTTTCGTCAAGAATGGCTTCATTTAAAACCGCACCTTTCAAATTAGCACCAGACAAATTTGTATTTGTTAAATTAGCCCCGGTTAAATTAGCATTTTCTAAATTTTTGCCAGCCAAATTTAAATTATTCAATTTAGCTCTTACTAAATTTTTTGTTAAACGAAAAGTTTTTAAGTGTTTAGCCTCGTTCATTTGTCGCTCTTTCCCTTTATCTCAGATTTATGCGTTTATTTAAATTAGCTTCAAGCAGATCTATATTTGCTTAAATACTTTCAAAGCTTTAAGTTCACAGCAATTTTATTTTTTTGAGAGTTAGTTTAAAATAACCTCTCAATTAGCAGTCTATCCCAATAAAACCGAAGGTTTTAATTATGTTGGTTTTATATGTTTATATCAAAGTACTGAGATTTATACGATAATTATCCAAAACTCGTTTCAAAAAAAACATCAGTATTTTTGCTAATTTTTTTGATTAAAATAAATTACTCGATTAAAATGTTACTTACTCGTTAATACTGAATTCAAGAACTTAGAGATTGAAAATAGCAATTAGTTAGATATCGATCCTCGCCGATAATTATAGAGAGGCAAATCAAAAATTTAGATCGCAATCTTAAAACCCGATCGAATATTTCTAAACTTAAAAGGCAAATCCTTAGATCGCGAATTTGATATATTTTACAATAATCTACTACTAGTCTCGGAAAAGATCTTTTGCATATGGTAAATCTGCAAAATATAAACAGCCGCATCTAGCTAAAGATCGATTTTTGAAAAATTTCAGTACTTTAACTGATTGTAATAGTTAAAAATCTTAGCAATAATAATTGGAAAGCAAACAAATATTAAGTAAAAATAATGGAAGAAAATATAACAGGATTCTATCAATTATTCTATTGGCTGATTGGTGCGGTATTAATCCCCGTATTTATGAGCTTAGGCTATCACTTAAATCACTTTATCCATGGATTTTAGAATAAATATCTAGCTAGGTAATTAAGAACAATCAAAATTAATCACTAAATAGTCTAAGAACTGAGTTTAGAACATTTTTGCCTTCTAAGCTCTGTTTTTTTCTACGATCTAACACTTAGGACAAAAAATACAAATCTATTTTTTACTGTATCTTTACAATTGCAATCTTTTATAATTCCGACCATTCTCGCAATAAATTAGAGTGGGTTTTAGAGAGTAAATTAAATTCAATACTATTACCTTCTTTGTTAAAAATCGATCGCTTGATAGTATCGATATCGAACAATATTTCTCGTTTTTGCGGATCGCGAACGAAACTATGAACCCAAGCAACAGCTACCAATCTAATTCCTTTTGTGACTGATTTTACTTCGTGTAACTTATTAGAAGGATAAACGATCGCTGCTCCTGCTGTTGGTTTATATTCACTTTGGGTTTCAAAATTTTCGATCGCCAATTCTCCTCCTTCATAGCTGTTAGGATCGCTAAGAAATATTGTTAAAGAAATATCCGATCGATAGCATTTTTCTCCTCGGCCCATTATCGCATTATCGACGTGTTTGCCATAAGACATTCCGGCTTCGTAACGACTAATTAACATTGAATGAATGGCTTTGGGTTGGGTTGCTGCTTGGAAAAGTGGGTTTTTTAGTAAAGCTTTTCGGATCGATTGTTTGATTTCTTGGGAATAATTAGCTTCAGGAGCGAGTTGAGTATTTTCTTTAACTGTTTTTGCGTGCCAACCTGCGGTTTTTTTTCCGTCAATAAAGTCTTTAATATTCAGGCGATCGTGAATCGAAGATAATTGTTCTGCAGTTAATAAATTCTCAATAGTAAAAATCATAATTGCTATAAAATTGCTCTTTATTTACCAGATAATATTATCAAAAACGATCGAAAAGAAGCAGCATAATCTACTTCTTTTTATTTGAAGGCGATCGACTTTAAATTATCTCGATCGATTTAAGTATTTAACTTCTGCCGTATTCACCACCTTCACCACTTTCACCGCTTTCACCACTTTCGCCATATTCACCACTTTCATATTTACTACCATAATAATCGTCGTTACTGGCATTAACTGGTACAGTAGCAACAGCAGTTGCAGCTAATCCGAGGAATAATGCTAAACTTAAAGCTTTAGTTTTATTAGTAGATTTCATGTTTTAATTTATTTATTATTTATTTTTTGCCTACATTTTTATGATGCAACAATAAAATGAAATATATATGAAATCAAAAAAATATTAAAAAATAATCCCCGACTAAAAATCGGGGGTTTAGATCGAACTGAGAATTAACTTTATAGATCGATCGATTGAGACACCTTTATTGCCTTTTAAAAGAATCGATCCATTCTCTTAGTTGTTCTCCAGCAACATCGCGACCACCCAAACCAAAAGCAAGCGCGATCGCTACTGCAATACCACCAACCAGCAAACCAAAAGCTAAATTAACGATATTAGTCGCAATACCCATTTGCTGCAAAGCCATTGCTGAAACTAAAGTGATAATTGAAATTCGAGCAGTCTGGGCTAAGATATTAGCTTGACGATTGCCAGGAGTGCTAATTAAATTGAAAGCCAAATTAGCAAAATACAAACCGACTCCAAAAACAATTAAGCCGACTAAAACTTGTGCTGCGATCGCTAAAATAGATTCTACTATTTCAGTTAAAGCATCAATTTGCAAAATATCAACGGCAGTTAAAGTGGCAATCAGCATTATTCCCACTAAAACGATAATTCCCACCAGTTGAGAAGGAGTGCGAATTTTACCGTCTTTAGATAGTTCTATTGCTTCTGCTTCTGGATCGGAAGGAATATTCTTTTTAGAAAGGCCGATCCAACGAAAAACATTATTGAAACCAATTCCACTGAGAATATTAGTTACCAACTCAGAAACATATTGTCCGATAACAAAAGCGATCGCTAAAATTACTACAGCAGAAAATATTTTCGGCAATATTTCTAAGACTTGCTCGAGCATGGCGATCGCCGGGCCTGAGATCGCTTCAATTTTTAGAACTTCTAAAGCCGAAATTGCGATCGGAATCAGAATTAAGACATAAACAACTATCCCGATAATCCAAGATAAAGATTTTCTGCCGTCTTTAGCAGTCAACCCAAATTTTTCGCCAATGCGATCGACACCAGTAGCAGCTAAAAGATTGGTAACTACTCGACGCAATATTTGCGCGATTAACCAGCCAGCAGCACCGATCGATAGTGCGGCAAAAATATTCGGTAAAATCGAGAGAATATTATTTAATAATGTTTGAACTGGTGCTAACGTCCCCTCTAAACCTAAAGTACTCAGAATTGAAGGTAAAAATACTAGAAAAACAAACCAGTAAACTGCATTACTTAAAGTTTCGCTTAAAGCAAATTGATTTTCGCTATCGCTGACTTGTTTGTTTAAACGTTCGTCGAGACGTAGGGTTGCTAAAGCTTTAGCGATTACCATTTTAGCTACGGTTGCTAACAGCCAAGCAACTCCAGCTAAAATAGCCGCTCCACCGAGTTTGGGTAGAAAACCAGTAATTTGACTTAAAAGCTGGTTGAGAGGCTCAGAAACGGCATTTAGTTTGAGAGAATTTAAAACCGCAACTGTGGTAAAGAGGATGATTACCCAAAATACTGTATCTGAAATCCATTTTTCGATCGGTGGTTTTTCTGCTTCGGGGTTTCCTCCAGCGATCCAATCGGCAATTTTGTTATCTATATCTGTATTATGCAGGAGTTTGTTAATTCCTCCAGCTACGATCGAAGCTACGATCCAACCTACTACCAAAGTGGCGATCGCGCCGACAATACTGACTAAAGAACCCCCTAAATTATCCCCTAGGGATGACAAAAATCCGTCTAGACCGGATGCTGATGTTTGTGCGACAAGAGATAATTTAGGCATATTCGTGCCTATTATTTGTGTCATTTTTTTACCAATTTTCCGTAATTATTTAGATCGGTTTAATTGAAATTTGTCAAGACAAAGAGTAGTAATTTGCAACTGTCTAACTAATTCTTCAATAGATCTAGACCCAAGTAGATTAGCAGCAAAAGCTTATCTCCAGTTAACGTTTAGATTAAGCTAAAGTTGTCATGTTGGCCCAAACTTATTTATCAAATTTTAAAAAAGTACTCGTAGCGATTTTTGGTTGCTAAGTTTTTGCAAAAAAAATAAAGAAATTTAACTCTCGATCGCTTTCAACCAGATAATAAAGCTAGTCTTTATTGCCAAGCCGGACAGTTCCTTTTCAGCATCCGAACTGACTAATTCTATTTCCCCCGACATTCTCTCGATTAATTCTTTAGCGATCGCCAATCCCAAACCCGTACCTTTGATATTTCCTTTGGCTTGGACTCCTCGGTAATGACGCTCAAAAATTCTTTGTCGATCTTGTTTTGGGATGCCCATACCAGTATCTCGAATCGCAATTCCTAACCAATGAGTATCGTTTTTGTACCGAGAAATCCCAGCTTCGATCTCGATTTTTCCCCCAGAAGGCGTGTATTTTAAGGCATTGTCGATTAAGTTACTAAAAACTTCTCGCAAAGCCCTAGCATTAGCTTCGATCGGCGGCAAATTAATCGGAATATTGGAGTTCAAACTTATATTTCTTTCTCGAGCGATCGCCACCGCAGCAGCTAAAATCGGATTTAAGATCTCGGCAATTTTTACTGGTACTGTAGGTAAATTCTTTATTTTAGGCGGTAAAGAGGGTAATTTTTGAGTGGGACTCAAAACAGTTAAATCTTTTTCTGGCAAACTGGTTTTTTTTTGAAATCCTTCTATTATTTCCTCAAGCCGATCGCTTTGCTCGAGCATATTTTGCGCGATCGTTCTATTGCGATCTTCGATAGTAAATCTTTTTAACAACAGTTTGCTAAAAGTCCGTAAAGCTGTTATTGGGTTGCGTAATTGATGCAGCAAATCTTCGAGTTGGTTTGTTGCGATCGGATCTTCAGGTTGTCGATCTAACTTTTCTCGATACCAATCTCTTTCTCGAGCCAGTCGGCAACCGATGGCGATCGTCGTAGCTATCTTTTCGATCCGATCGTATTCTTGCTCGTTCCACTCTCGATCGGATCTTCTGGTTACTAACAATCCCATTACCGTTTCTTGATATATCAATGGTAATACTAATTGTCTTTGTCTTACTAAATAAGATTTATTAGCAGTAAAATCTAGGGGATTTTTTTTTTCTCGATCTTCTGTTCCCTCTGCCGATGGTAAACTGGGGGTTTTTTGTAATCGATCCCAAAACCTCGGTAATATTTCTAAGCGATTATTTTCCGATCGCAATCGATCTTGTTCTGGATATGCTACCACTTGAATTAATTTTGTCAACCGATCGTACTCTACCAGATTCGGGGTTACGTACACCGCACTCCATGATGCTCCCATGACTTGAGTTAATAGAGCTATTTGCCCTCGACACAGGTCGATAAATTCTTGAGAGGTTGCCATAATTGTGCGGTTTGAATCTGACATTTGCTTGTAAGTTGGAGATAAAATCAGAATTTTAAACTACTTTATTGTGTTTTTGTCAATAGCTATTTCATCGTTTTTGTCAACGTTTTTTAGCTTTTTTTGGCTATTTTTATACTTCTTTATCTTTTTTTTAATTTTTTTTTACGCTCTCGATCGATTGCTTCCCTTTAATTTTAGCCAATTATCCCCCTTTTTAAAGGTAATTTAGGGGGTTGATTTATCGTTGGGTTCTGGATATAATTTTCTCGTTTTTGTAACTATTATTACAGTTAGTATGTAAATTAGGAGGTAATTAGCTTGGCAAGGAAACGCAAACGCAAAAGCCGCCGTCGTCAAGAAGGACGCAAAATTCTTGAATTAGTACCTCATTATAATATTGAAAGTGGAGAAGATAAACCAGTAACAGCAGCTAGAAGATATATATCTTCTTTTGGAGTCATCCCTCCAGCAGTTTTAGTAGTCAAAAGAAACGAACATACGACCGATCGCTATTTTTGGGCAGAAAAAGGGCTGTTCGGTGCTCAATATGTCGAAGAAAATCATTTTCTTTTTCCTTCTTTACGATCGCTGCAACCACAGAAGCCAACTTCTATAGTTCCTGTAGGCGTTCGTTAAACTATTACTTCACCCACTCAAGTCTATAAGATTATCATAGTTTGGGTGGGGCTTGAGTTATTCGATTCAGAAAAAATAAAGCATTTAATTTTCTACTGTTTCGAAGGCAATAGTTTGCTGCATTTGAATCAATTCATCTCGATGGGCGGCAATAGTCATTAAAGTTTTAACATTTGTTAATTTAGAATCAGCCGGTTCTACTTTAAGAGCAACTCTTTCAGTTCGTCGAGCCTTTTGCCAGTATAAAAAACCAGTCAGCGGAGCGATCGCAATTAAAATTAAAAAGCCATTACCAATTTGAGGGTACAAAAAAGATAGGACTAAAGCCAAACACAAAAAACCGATCTGTGCCAACAAGCTCAAAAAAATTGCCATAAACAAACTCGGACGTACCAAACCTTGAAAAGTTACTTGTTTTTTATCTCGATCGAGTTCGACAATTTGATAAGATCTCGATTCAAAATATTCTTGCAAGCGATTTAGTAGTATTTCTTGAGACTCAGAGGAAGATAACTGAATTTTTTTGGTACGATCCTTGACTGAAGCGCGCAGAAAGAAAAACAAACCCAGCATTAAAAGCAAGGTTAAAAATAAGGTCGAAGAGTCGATCCCACTATCGACCGTTGCGATGCCAAAAATGAAAAAAATTTCCATAATTAATCGGATAAATATCAACTTTTGTTAAATAGTAAAGAGATTGCTTATAACAACTCAACAAAATTTTGTCAGATTAATTTTTATATTTCCAGATCGATCGAGCAAAATAATTATAAATCCCAATAAATTTAATTCTTCTTAAATCTTTATTAACGCCAAATTTGTCAATAAATCATGCCGAAAAAACAAAAATTTCCTTATTTAGTCGGTTCGAAATGGACGGCCAAGCAAAAAACGTGGGGCTGGCGACACTTTCAAGTCATCAATCGCAAAAATCAAGGTAAATGGGTATTTGCTGAGATGGTAGCGTCTTGCGATCGCTCAGTACGATTTTGGATCAATGCCAAACAGCTAAAAGATCCCGATTGTTGGGAAGCAGGTTGGAAAACCTTAAAAGAAATAGATCGAAGCCAACAACTCTCAGAAAAAGATGTCAACATTGTTGAATATTGAAATATTTGCTGTTAAGTTAAAATTTTCCTAGATATACTCATACTGTGGTAAACTTGTCAAGTGTAAAGGGGAAAGAAAAGGCTTGAAATTAGCAAATAAAATCGAAGCAATTCTTTATCTAAAAGGTCAACCCCTTCCCTTGGGGGAAATTGCTAGTTTAGCTGGTTGCGATCGCAAAAGTGCCAAGCAAGCTATCTTAGAATTGATGAACGATTACGATTCGCGAGAGAGTGCCTTAGAGGTGATAAATACACCGGGAGGGTACAGCTTACAGCTAAAATCGACTTGCGAGGGATTGCTGCAAAATTTGATTCCAGCAGAATTAGGAATTGCCAGCTTGCGTACTTTAGCCGCGATCGCCCTCAAAAGCCCCCTTTTACAGACAGAATTGATCGAATTACGCGGCAGTAGTGCCTACGCACACGTCCAAGAACTGGTAAAATTAGGGTTAGTTAGGAAACGTCGCCAAACAGATGGTCGCTCCTATTGGTTGCAAGTAACTGATAAATTTTATCAGTATTTTGAAATCGATCGATTTTCTCAAAGTTTGAGTTAATTCACATCAATTTTCCGATCTAGCCGTTAAACTCAAAAGTGTGCCAAAGTAAACTAATAATATAGCCGTAACAACTCAAAGTGTGCTGATGAACTTCGATTCTGATTTTTTCAATTCCGAACCAACCGAACAAACAGTAAACTCTCTTTTGCAATACTTACAGCAACAACATCCAGAAACTTTAGCTAGAATAGCTCAATCTGCCAGTCCAGAAATCAAACAAATTATTTCTCACAACGTACGCGGATTAGTTGGTATGTTACCTTCTGGAGATTTTAACATCCAAATTACCACCGATCGCGATAATTTAGCTAGTTTGTTAGCTTCGGCAATGATGACTGGTTATTTTTTATGTCAGATGGAAAGACGCAAAGGTTTAGAAGAGTCTTTATCCAAAACTGATTCGATCGATCCTTAATTGTTGTAAGTTTAACATCGATAGTGCGGCTAAAGATCGTCTCGTCTTGAAGGTAAAATTTTTATTCGTTCATATCTCTGTAAGTAGCTACAGATGAAGGAGAAATACGGTTTAAATAACGAAAAATCCAATATTTAAACATCGTATCTAAAATTACTGGAAAAGTGGCAATAAATAAGAAGATAAATTCTCTATTTTCTGGAAGTCCAAAATGTCTGGCAAGATTTTCCAAAATAATTTCCCAACCGTGAGTGGAGTGATACCCTACAAATATATCCGTAATTAAAATAATTAGAAATGCTTTAGCACTATCGCTCAAACCATAAATAAGATTGTCGATGAAAGATTTGAAAATTACAATTTCTTTTTGGCTCAAAAAAAGAACTAAAGTAAAAGATAAAAGAGAAAAAAGATCGGCAAAAATATTAGAAATTGCGTCGATACTGTACTGACGATATTCTTCAATAATTTCGGCAACTTTGGCTTTGATTTTGATTTCTTTTTCGGTAGGTGTGATTTCTGGAGCAGTGCCGATTAAACTTCTAAAATATAATTTATATTCAAAATGTTGCAACTCTTCGAAGGCTTCTTCTTCTAAATCTTCGTTAAGAAAAATGGTTCGATCGGCCTGAAAAAAATGAGAAGCAATTATTGGTTTAACTAAAAATGTTTTGCTTATTTGATAGGTTAAAAAAGGGACTAAAATTAAAGTTAATAAAAATCTGACAGAGACGAGGGTTTTTTGGCGAGACTGGCGATAGTTACGAACGATTTCGATTTCTTTGTCCGCAGATTTAGGCCCGATATCATCTTTAATCCGATCGATGGTTCGAAAAAAAGAGCGAGGTAAAATATTAGTTTTATCCGATACAGTATCTAGTTTCGCAATTGAAGAATTCTTAGTTATATTTCGATCTTCGTATTCAGAAAAAGGGCGATCGTATTTAGTTAAAATAAGATCGATTAACTCAAACTTTTCGATAAAATTAGATTCAGAACGATCTTCGAGATAAAAAGGCAAACGATCGGCTTCCGACTTAGCCAAACCAATGCCAACAAAATTAAGCAAATTAGAACTTATTTTAAATTCCTGCAAGCGAATTTTGATAATTTTTAAATATTTTTTAATCTCATCTTGCAAATAATTAGTAACTCGATCGTTATACTCAAAAGAATCAGAGTTTTTAGATTTGCTACCTTCTTTAACTAAATTGAAATTGGCAGTGCGATCGTTAAAATAACGATCTTCGATAGCTTTAATTTTTAATGCGGCTTGATATGCTTGGTTTATCGCTCTTTTAGGGGTATCGTAAAACCAACTTATACCTTTTAACTTCATGTTAGCGACCCGATCTATCTGGAATATTAACAAATGACTCAAAAAATGTTACCAATTTGGATAAACGGCCCCAGTCGCAGTGGCAAAACAACTCGTTTAATTGCAGAATTTAAAAATTGGGTCGATCGACACAAAAAATCCCCAGCCAAACAGGTAATAAGTTCTTCGGTATTAGTTTTTGCAGCGAATGGAGATAATCGTCGTCAACTAAGAGATCGACTGAGTACGGTGGTAGAAGGTAGCTATCCAGTAGTTTGTAAAACTGTCAACGGTTTTATTGTCGACGAAGTAAAATTATTTTGGCCCTTATTATTTGAAAACTTAAAAATTAAAGCTCAATTTCCCGTCCGTTTGCGTCCAGAAACCGAACAAGAACTAGCAACTAGGTTGTGGCGATCGCATTTAACAACTCAAGATATCGCTCAATTTGGTAACGAATATACCTTTGTCAGAAAAGTTTTAGATCTGCTACAATTAGCCGGAGCGAGCGCAACTCCTTTAGAAAATATACCAGATATTTTAGATCGCGGTTTGCCAAATAATTTTTTACCAGAAAATACCGAAACAAGTTGGCAAAAAATCGGTAAATTATTATTAGATTGGCGAGAATGGTGTTTGGATCGAGGATTGCTCAGTTACGGGATTATTTACGAACTATATTGGCGTTATTTACTGCCAAATCCCACCTATCAATATCATTTAACCAGAAGATACGAAGCTATATTTGCCGACGATCTTGACGATTATCCCGCGATCGCCAAAAATTTATTCGAGTTATTACTGAGCAAAGATATTTTTGCTTTTTTTACTTACAATTGCTGGGGTAAAGTTAGATTGGGTTTGAATGGAGATCCAGATTATTTAGCCAGTTTATCTTCTTACTGTCGAGTAGAATCTTTACAATCTCTTCAAAATAACTTAGATCGTCCCAGTTTAGAAGATTTATCAGACTCGGTGGTGCAAATCGTTTTAGATCCAACTTATATGGTAAGTTTACCCGATCGGATCGAGTCAATTCAAACTATTTCCCGAGCGCAAATGTTACGTAAAACTGCAGATCTAATTATCCAAGCAGTTAAAAACAAACAAATAGAACCCCGAGATATTGCGATAATAGCCCCCGGTGTAGATGAAATTGCTCGCTATACCCTAATAGAAATTTTATCTGCTCGTGGAATTAATGTAGAGCCAATTAACGAACAGCGTCCCTTAATTGCCAATCCGATCGTTAGAGCCTTACTAACTCTGCTTGCTCTAATTTACCCCGGTTTGGGACGAGAGATCGACAAAGATGCTGTCGCTGAAATGCTGACGATCCTCAGTTGCAAACAAAAAGAAGATCGCGCCAATAATTTAATATTTGAAATAGATCCCGTTCGCGCTGGATCGATCGCCGATCGCTGTTACATCCCAGATCTCGAAAAACCATCATTAACCCCAGCGATCGAATCTTTTCCTCGTTGGGATAGATTGGGCCATCGCGCTAGCGTCGCCTATCAAGAGATTTTAACCTGGTTGGAAACAACTAAGTCCCAACAACTCAAACAAACTTATAATAACCCTACTGCCGTCTTAGAGCGAGCGATTAAATATTTTTTTGGTAGCGGGAAACATCTCAGTTGCGATCGGCTCTCTGCTTTGCGAGAATTAATCGAAACCGCTCAACATTTTTGGCAAGTCGATCGTCAAATTAGACAAAACCAACCCAGTTCTCTCTCCGATACCGCTACTGTCGCTCAATTTATCCAATTATTGCGTCGCGGTACGATTACAGCTAACCCCCGTCCTCTTTCTAGTCTGGGAATTGAAAACGATCGCCCTGTTGGGGTAACTTTAGCTAATATCTTCCAATATCGATCGCTTCGCGGTTCTCATCGCTGGCATTTTTGGCTCGATACCGGCTCTTCTCTCTGGGATAAACCTGGTAGTGCTGCTTTATTTGCCTATCCTTTGTTTTTAAAAGATCGATCTGCTAAAGTCTGGATGCCAGAAGATGAAGTTAAAGCCGATGAAGAACGTATCGAGCGTATCTTAAGGGATTTATTGACTCGAGTCAAGGAAAAAGTGTTTCTTTGTTACAGTGATTTAGGTGTTAATGGTAAAGAACAAACCGGCCCTTTATTTGCTTTGGTTAATGCTGCAAGCGACCTGCTTTCAAACCCCGATCGAGTAATTGAAAGTTAAAAAAAAGTCAAAAATCAAATATTTAGTACTCTTTTAATTGTTCCGTAAATTTCACTAAATAGCGTTAACTTTCTTCTCTTTTTTACCGAAATTTATTATATTTTTTTTACGACTTTTTCAAGTTTAAAAAATCTACGTTAGCATGCAAACAAGCAGAATATTATTGCCAAAGTTGTAGCACAGTCAACCGGATAGAAGAATAATCCTTGAGTTGGATAGGATTAAATAACTTTGTTAGCAAATAGTCATTAATTAATATAAATAACTAATTCAATCTAGAGAGATTAACATATATTTGCTAAAGCTAGAGTTATTTAAGCTTTTGAAATCCAATGTTCTAAAAATTAATTATTTTCTCCCTAAAACAGACAAGAATCATCAATTAGCTGATTATTTCTCTCTGAAACCATTGGAAACTGCAGTTAATTAAAATTGTTTAATTTCCAAAAAACTTATTGTTGTTAACCGGATCTATAAATATGAATCCTAATCAAGACGATCGCAGTCCAATTATAATCGAAGAAATAGCCGATTGGTTATTTTCGATTCTCGTTACCATTTTAACTACAAGTCTTTTACTGAGTTGGTTGTTATAATCCTTCTCGATCGAGATGAGAGTCTTTTCAGCTTGGAGCGAAGGCTCAAAAAGCCGAAGATGGGATTCGAACCCACAACCTAAGCATTACGAATGCTTCGCTCTACCGTTGAGCCACTTCGGCATTTTTCAAAAAATATTATAACTGAGATATCAATTCCGACTTCTAAATTAAGTAGATATTATGTAAAGATAATTAAAGTTCAATCTTCAGGAAAAAACTAATGCCGCGATCGCCCAATCAAATGAAAAATAAACTCTCAAAAGAAAAATATGCCCGACTTAAAGCAGAAGCAGAGGCCCCCTATAGAGGTTTAAGAAAGTTCTTCTATATTGCTTTTGGAGCCTCCGGTTTTGTTGGTGCGATGGTATTTTTGGCGCAGTTAGCAGCCTCTGGTGGTGCGAATTTATCGGAAAATTTGTCTAATTTAGCCTTACAAATTGGCGTAGTCGCGTTGATGGTCTTTTTATTTCGTTGGGAACAAAAAGCAGAAAAAAAGAATTAACTATTCTTCTTCCAAGTTAGCACCGTTGACAGAATTATTAGCTCCATTAGTAATAGCTAATTTTTCTCTGACTTGTGCTTCGATTTTATTGGCTAATTCAGGATTTTCTTCGAGGTAGCGCACTGCGTTATCTCTACCTTGAGCAATATTTTCGCCTTCGTAACTGTACCAAGCACCTTTACGAACTACTACTTGATTTTGTTCTGCCAAGTCTAACATACACCCGAGGCGAGAAATTCCTTTACCGAAGATAATGTCAAATTCGGCGATGCGAAACGGAGGTGCTACTTTATTTTTAGCCACTTTAACTTTAACTCTATTGCCATATTCTCCTTCGCTACCTTTTTTGAGGGTTTGAATGCGACGAATATCTAAACGTACCGAAGCGTAAAATTTAAGTGCGTTACCCCCAGTTGTAACTTCTGGACTTCCGTAAGTAATACCGATCTTTTGTCGTAACTGGTTGAGAAAAATGACTGTAGATCCAGATTTACTAATGTTTCCGGCAATTTTACGTAGTGCTTTACTCATCAAACGAGCTTGCAACCCTACTTGATTGTCTCCCATTTCTCCTTCGATTTCCGCACGAGGTACTAACGCAGCTACCGAGTCGACTACAACTATATCTACAGCAGCAGATCGCACTAGTTGATCGACTATTTCTAAGCCGGTTTCTCCAGTGTCTGGTTGAGCTACTAAGAGGTTTTTAATGTCTACTCCCAATGCTTCTGAATAGGTCGCATCTAAGGCGTGTTCTGCATCGACGAAAGCTGCAACTCCTCCGGCTTTTTGGACTTCGGCGATCGCGTGGAGTGCTAAAGTTGTTTTACCAGAACTTTCGGGGCCGTATATTTCAATAATTCTTCCTTTAGGAAAGCCTCCACCTAATGCTACGTCTAAGGTTAACGCTCCGGTAGAGATACTTTCTACTCTCATCCTAGGTGCATCTCCAAGACGCACGATCGAGCCTTTACCAAAGTTGCGCTCGATTTGATTTAATACTAGGCTGAGTGCTTTTTCTTTATCTGGGTTGTTGGTAATCGTATTTGCAGCCATTAATCCCTCTGCTATTATCTAAGTTATATCTAAGCGTAAACAGAAAATTCTCGTTTCATTTTAAACTTTGTCTTTTCCAATTACATCTGCTTACTTGACTATGATGGCATTATTTGAAATAAAAGTCAAAAATAATTAATGGTGTTATCTCGTTTTAGTATTTTAGTACATAGGTATTGAAATATTAACCTGTTTTTGCCCCAGAAATTATGAATTTTTGTAACAAACATAAATACAAAAATACCGCCAGCTTACTTGAAACGGGCGGTTTTTTTTTCGTTGGGTTTACAGCGATCGATCGCCATTAGATACGAAAGATAGTAGTCGTATTCTTTACATTGAAGAACCTACACCAACATAGGATCCGTAAAAGAAAATTCCGACAACTACAATTACGCCCATACCTGCTATAAAACCAACAATCCATAATGGAATGCGACCTTCTCCAGACATTTTTTTAACCTCCTAATTTATTTAAATTATTAATTGAAGAAATAACTAGAAAAGAGAATACCGAGAACGGCAATGAGAAGCAACCCTAAATAAAGAGAAGTTCTATTTAATTCTACAGGTTGTCTGTTGGGATTTTGATTTCTATCCACCATCTTTTTTTTCCTCTATCTTTGAATGAATTGCATGGCAGCGATCGCGCCTAAAAAGAATACTGTAGGAACGCCTAAAGTATGAACTGCTAACCATCTAACAGTAAAAATTGGATAGACAATGGGCTGATTTGGATTTTGACTGGTCATTATTTTCTACCTTTTTTGCTAACTAGTTATTAAATTCTTTAATTTGTTCCCCTGCTTCAAAGCGATCGGATACTACTGGAATATCGGTACGATCTTGGGTGTAGTATTCGTTAGGACGGGGAGTTCCAAAAGCATCGTATGCTAATCCGGTGCTAACAAATAACCATCCAGCTATGAATAACATTGGGATTGTAACCGCATGAATCAACCAGTAACGAATACTGGTAACAATATCTGAAAACGGACGTTCGCCTGTTGAACCTGACATTTACTATTTTACTCCTGCTAATATTATAAGAGTTTAAAACTCTCTTAGTATAATACGAAATTTTTTGCTTTGCTAACAAATAAATATCGATCGATCCCGAACGATTGCAAGCGATTGGAAAGAATTTTTATGAAACGTCCGTAAAAAAGTCAAAAATACAAGAAGCAATATTTAACAAACTCAAAAAACTCAGTTTTATTTAGTCGTTACTTATTACTTTCCTACCTTCTGACATCGTGAGTCTCGATCGCTTTAAGTTGTGCTTTCTTCTGCTTGGTATTTCAGTAAAATTCCTCTTTGGCCGAGAACAAATCCTTTTTCAGGTGTTACAAAAACCACTTTATAGAGATTAGAAGGAACGCGTTGTATTTCTCGATCTTTTTCCCAAGTTTCGCCATTATCTGGAGAACGAAGTAAATTACCGCTACCTCCAGCCACCCAAATTTCTTCGGCAGTGCGATAAGCCAGATCTAACAAGCCCCAACTAGCGGATCTTTCGGGATAAATTACATCTTGCCATTCTTCAGTATCTTCAGGTTCGCTAAACTGAATTTGACCGCCGCGAGCCAACAACCACAGGCCACCTTCTTCAGTGAAACTCATATTTTGAATTCTTCGCGAAGAGTTACGTTCGTGAGGTGTCCATTCGGTGTCTCCAGGAGACCAAGTAGAATAGAAGTTACCCCGTGCCGAAACTGCTACGTACCTGCCGTCATCGGCTCGATTGATATTGCGAGCTACACCTACCGCTCCTTCTACCAAAGCTTTCCAGGTACGACCGCCATTTTCTGTCCGGTAGATCGCGCCGAGGTTGGTTACCATTTCGGCTGTATTTTCGCCCAACGCGATGATGCTGTAGGGTGCTCCGGGTAATTTTTCGCTCAGGGGTATGCGCGACCAGCTTTCGCCGCCATCGTTAGTATGTAAGAGGATTGAAGGCTCTCCGGTAATCCATCCTTCTTCGCCAAAAAAGCTAATCGCGGTAAAACTTTCTTTTTCTTCTCCAAGTTCTAAAGTTTTTTCCGACCAAGTTTCGCCTCCATCGGTGGTTTGAAACAGTGTTGCTTTGCTGCCTACCAACCAGCCGCGATCGCTATCGCCGACAAAGTCGAGATCGGCAAATGTTGAGTCGGTAGGTAGCTCGATCGTCTGCCAAGGATTGGAGCTAGTAGTGGCTATTTGACTGCAACTCGCACATAATAAGCAAACTGTCAATATTGTTAAAATTTGTTTCAGTTTTCTCACAAATAAATTCGTTAACATCCTTCGAACGATCGGGTTAATTTTTGATACGACTTGATTAATTCAAGCCGTACAGACTGAGAAAAAATAAAAAGGCTAAGCCTAAAGCTCCAAAAATGAGTAGGTTTTTTTGTCCGGGAGTCATGCGGTTAACACCAAAACCGTAGTTTAAGTTCTCCGCAAAACCCGAGGGTGCGTCGGTCGCGCCAATATCTACGAAAGCATTTTTGGTACTCCGGCATACGGGACAACGCCAATCTTGCGGTAATTCTTCAAATTTAACCCCCGCAGGTGTATTAGTTTTAATGTCGCCTTTATTCGGCTCGTAAACGTAGCCACAAGAACGACATTCGTAACTAGAGGGGGCAAGTTCTGCAAGGGTTTTTTCGTTTGGTTTCTCGCTCATAGCTTGCCTTAAGCATATTTTCTTAAAATGTCTGTTACAAATTATCGCATAAATTAAGCTTTTGTTAGTTAAGATCTGCTATTTTATAAAAATTTTATTGGTTCGATCGCTTTGAACTCAAAAACGATCGAACAGAAAAATCTAATTATAAGGTTTGTGGTTCGACTCGTTGAATTTTAGCTCCGATCGCGCGCAATTTAGCTTCGAGATTTTCGTAACCGCGATCGAGGTGATGAAGTCCTTTAATAATTGTTTTATCTCGAGCTGCCAAACCAGCTACAACTAAAGCTGCTGAAGCTCTGAGATCGGTAGCCATAACTGGCGCGCCCGATAGCATCGGTACGCCTTTAACGATCGCGTGATTGCCTTTTACTTTAATATTTGCTCCCATGCGATTTAATTCGGCGACGTGACGCAAGCGATTTTCAAAGACGGTTTCGCTAACTAAGCTATTGCCTTCACTTACGGCTAAAAGTGCCATAAATTGGGCTTGCAGGTCGGTAGGAAAGCCTGGAAATGGTAGGGTTTCTATATCGGTGGCCCGTAAATCTTTGGGAATGACTTCTAAAACATTCGGCTTTGGTGTCAGTATTTTCACGCCGATCGCTCTGAGTTTGGCGATCGCGCTGGTTAAATGTTCGGGAATTACCGGAGATAAAGTTAATTGAGAGCGAGTAATTGCTGCTGCGACTAAAAATGTTCCGGCTTCGATCCGATCGGGAATGATGCTGTAATCTGTTGCATGAAGGCGATCGACTCCCGAAATGAGAATTGTTTTCGTCCCAGCACCGCTTATTTTTGCTCCCATCGCGCGACAGAAATTAGCCAGATCTTGTACTTCTGGCTCGCAAGCAGCATTTTCTATCGTAGTTTCTCCTTCTGCTAGGGTTGCGGCCATCATAATGGTTTCTGTGGCCCCGACGCTGGGATAGTCTAGATATATTTTTGCTCCTTTTAAGCGGCCGTTTCTTCCTTTGGCTCGGGCGTGTACGATACCGTTTTCGATCTGAACTTCTGCTCCTAGTGCCGATAATCCTCTAACGTGCAAATCTACAGGCCTCGCTCCGATGGCGCAGCCTCCGGGTAAGGGTACTTTGGCCGCTCCCAATCTAGCTAATAAAGGCCCGATAATAAAAAAACTAGCTCTTAATTTAGATACTAGCTCGTAGGGTGCTTCATGGCTGCCGATCTCCCTAGCATCTAGATCGATAGTATCCCCTGTTTTGCTTAATTTAGCTCCGATCGAGCTTAAAACCTGACTCATCCGCTCGATATCCAACAAGGAGGGAATATTGCGGATGCGGCATTCTGTAGGACATAATAACCCTCCTGCCAAGATCGCTAGGGCCGAATTTTTCGCCCCACTTATTTTTACTCGACCAGAAAGTGTCTTTCCCCCAGAAATTTCTAATACTGCTTCTTCTTTTTCTTCTGTGGTTTTCGCTGCGATCGTTGTTGTTCTCTCTGTAGGTAAGTTGATGGCTCTATCCTCCAAAATTAGGAATGTCTGGTTAAAAAGGGAAAATTTTGGTTCTGATTTTAGCCCAAAGATGGAATTTTTCTTTTTTTAGTTCCTTTTTTGTTTGCGGGCTACACGATCTTTAATTAAATTTTCCTTAATATTTTGACTTGCTTAAGAGGATTAAGTAATAATAGATGTTTGTGATGTGCGGAACTGGCGTAATTGGTAGACGCGCTAGATTCAGGTTCTAGTGTTCGCAAGGACTTTCGGGTTCA
>CAYWIH010000049.1:0-14293 GCA_964458305.1 uncultured bacterium
TAGTTTTAGTTTGGCTGTAATTGCTTGCTTTATCAAAACAAAAGTTCATCAACAATCAAACCATTATATACCTGATGAATATTTTCGGCAACCAAACATAATCAGCGGTATCGCTACGGCGTGCTTAGTGTTACTGAAAAAATTCTGAGGGCGTAAGCGTGAATTTATTTCACGCTGTTGACCGCCCGAACCTAACCTATCTCCGCTTTGCTGCGATTGAGGATAGGGAATCCTTTTTTATTTTGGGGTTGAACTACAAAACTGGTTTTCGCTCGTGCCAATCGGTAGACTGTTGGTAAGCATGAGCGACGTGAAATAGCAAATCTTCTCTTAAAACGTTGCCGATCAACTGTAAACCGATCGGTAAACCTTGTCCGTCAAAACCGCATGGAATGCTCATTCCTGGCAATCCGGCTAAATTTACTGGTATCGTCATTAAATCGTTAAGATACATACTGAGAGGATCGGCCACTTTTTCCCCAGCTTTAAAAGCAGTCGATGGAGTTGTTGGCGAAACTAAAATATCTACTTCTGCAAAAGCTTTGTTAAAATCTTCTTTGATTAAGGTACGAACTTTTTGCGCTTTGAGATAGTAAGCATCGTAATATCCAGCAGAAAGGGCATAAGTACCTAACATAATTCTGCGCTTAACTTCGTCTCCAAAGCCACTAGCGCGAGTTTTAGCATACATTTCGACTAAATTATCAGATTCGGAACGAATGCCGTATTTTACCGCATCGTAGCGGGCTAAATTAGCCGATGCTTCGCTAGGAGCAATAATATAATAAACTGGCAAACCGTAACGAAAACGAGGACAGGAAATTTCTTTAATTTCTGCACCGAGATCTTTTAATTGTTCGATCGCTTTTTTTACCGTCTCTGCTACTACCGAATCTATTCCTTCGCCAAAAGTTTCGCTAATAACTCCTATTTTCAACCCTTTTTTCAATTCCGGTTGGAGATATTGAGTGTAGTCGGGAACTTCTGTTTTAATACTGGTAGAATCTTTACGATCGTATCCGGCGATCGCCCCTAATAATATCGCCGCATCTTCTACATTAGTTGCAAAAGGCCCGATCTGATCTAAAGAAGAAGCATAAGCCACCAAACCGAAACGAGATACTAAGCCGTAAGTCGGTTTTAATCCTACCACTCCGCACAAAGCAGCAGGTTGACGGATCGAACCTCCAGTATCAGATCCCAAGGAGATTATACACTCTCTAGCTGCTACTGCCGCCGCACTTCCCCCAGAAGATCCCCCCGGCACTCTCGACAAATCCCAAGGATTGGCGGTAACATGATAGCCAGAGTTTTCCGTAGAACTGCCCATCGCGAATTCATCTAGGTTTGTTTTCCCGATCGCGATCGCCCCAGCATCTTGAAGTTTTTGAGTAACCGTAGACTCGTAAGGCGGGATAAAATTTTCTAAAATCTTCGAACCGCAGGTAGTTTTTACTCCCTTGGTACACATATTATCTTTAATCGCGATCGCAATTCCTTCGATTAAACCGATCTCTTCTCCTGCTGCTATTTTGGCATCCACCTGTTTGGCGCGATCGAGGGCCCGATCTGCTGTTACTGACAAAAAGGCCTTTACTTTCGGATCTATTTTTTCGATCGCATCTAAGGTTTGAGTCGTAATTTCAACGGCCGATCTTTCTTTACTAACTAGCTGTTGGTGCAATTCGCGGATGGATGCCATTGGTAATAATTTATAATAAACGCAACACGTTAAACTTAAGTAAGTATACTAAAGTTCGAGTCAAAATAATTCGCGAAAATTGTTCGGCCCCAGCATAACGGTTTAAAATTTCTTCGACGGTTAAAGATCCTTCTGTGGCGATCGCGACTATAATCTCATCGATAGTAGTTGCTGGCGATCGCAGTTTGTCGCCAAAATTAGTCATCCAAATTGTTCTAATTTGATTTAAGCGATCGGGAGGGTACATATCCCCTAAACTGAGAAGATGAGTATCTTTTAAATGCTGGGTAGGATAGCGATCGAACAGGGCGAAGGGATCGTCACAAAGGGGATGGGGTGGAGCGTTGCTGGTAATTGGTGCTACAGTATCCCCAGCAGTTCGCAATTCGCTCAATTCTTGCCAGAGATCTTCGTATTGAGAAATAATTACTTGCCAATCGTACTCTTGTTTGGCTCTTTTTTGGCCGTTTTCGCCCATTTTTTGCCGCAACTCCGGCTGAGTCAACAGAGAGGTTAAAGCTTTTGCTGTTGCTTCTATATCGATCGCGCTCGTCAAACTGGCATGACCGATATAAGTGCTATAGTTTAAACGATTGCTCCAATAATTAGCGGCTAGATCGAGACCGTTTCCTGGTGCTGGTGCGATACTGGGAATGCGAAAACCGTCGAGGCGATCGCGCACCGTATCTTTATATCCGTTCCAATCTGATACTATTACTGGTAAGCCTGCTGCCATTGCTTCGATCGGAGTTAAGCCGAATGTTTCTTGAATGTTATCGGCTAAAGATACGAAGATATCGGCTACCGACCAAATTAAGCTGCGAATTTCTGCTTTTCTCCCGTCGACAAAAATATGATTTACACTAGGAGCGAATGTTGCAGCGCAGTTTTTAAAACTAAATTCTTGTCTGCTATCTTCAAACCAACCAGCTTGAATTAAATGTACTTTAGATTTTGTTGCTTTTACTGCTTTTTCTAGAGCTAAATATAAAGGTACTGGATGGGCTTTAGCGTGGAATATTAACCTACCTACAAATAAAACTACCAGATCTTCAGGGCCGATGCCTAATTCTTGTCTGAGTTGCCGAGCGTTTGCTTTTTTATTATCGCTTAAAAGAAAAGATTCGCTATCTATTCCCAGAGGAATTACTGGCAATTTTAAGGGTATTTGCGGTCGAGATCCCACCCGCGAGGCTAAATATTCCCCCCAATCGTTTAAAATCCGATTTACAGCCGTTTTTACTGCAGTGGAGGTACAAATAACCGCATCCCAAGGTTGAACCGGAGCGATGGCCAAATCTCCGATCGCTGCTATTGTTTCTTTACTGGCTATAGTGTGGGTAACTCCGCAAATACTGTAAGCATTTTGGTCGAAGTATCTTCTTTCCCAAGCAAATTTGCCAATTATCGGATCTGGTCGATAGTAAGTTCCGGCTCGTGCTAAGCTGAGAGGATTATCGGGCGAAATCCAATTTACTTGCCGTTCTTGCTCCGTCCAAGATGCTATTTTCTGCTTAAATTGTTCGAATTCTGCTTCGGTATTGGTGTAAACGTATAAACGTTCCGAACTGCTATGGCGCACTAAACCGCGCAGAAAACCTTCAGAAGCAGCATGACGACCCATTAAACGCTTACTACTAGTATCGTATCCTTCTTGATGATAAAAAATAGCTACTGTTTTCATTTGTTTTTCAGCAAACTCGAGACAATTTTTAAAGTTTTGAGTATAGCCATTTTTATTGTGACAACGAAGATCGTTTTTGTTTTGAAAAATTCTGCTTCAATTTAAATTAATTTAAATTTAATTTTCCTCAATTATTTATCTCGAAAAGAATCGGCAATTTTGTAACTTTTTTGATTTTGCTAGAGGAAATCCAGTTATTCTCGATCGAGCTTTTTCGAAGCAACGCTGGGACGAAAAGTAGCAATTAAAAGAAAAATAATCCCGATATTAATACAAACATCGGCAATATTAAAAACTGGAAAATTAATTAAAGTAAAATCGAGAAAATCGATCACGTATCCAAAAGCAAAGCGATCGATCCCGTTCCCCAAAGCTCCTGCTAAAATTAAACCGTAACCCAATTGTTCGATTTTGCTCAATTTAGGCCCGAACCAAGCAAAAGCAATCAAACCCAAACTGACTAATAAAGACAGCCAACGCAACCAAGCTACTCCATCGGTAAAAACGCTAAATGCAGCACCAGTATTGATTACGTAAGTAAAATGAAACACCCCCGGCCATAACGGAAAACTTTCCCCCAAACTAAAATTACTCGTCACTAAAAATTTTGTTATTCTATCTATAATTACGCCGCTCGCGGCAACAATAGCAAAAAGAATATTTTTTTTCATCGATTGTTGTTGTTTCTAACTTATTAGTTAAACATAATTCGGCGCATAAAGAAAGCGATGGTTGCAACGCTGCAAACAATTATTAATTGTCCCGGTAAAGGAGCTATTGAATATTGTAAAATTAATTGCCCTGCATTGGCAGGAGCGTAACTTAATAAAGATCTGCCTAAAATATAAAAAATCCCGCATAAGTGAACTACTACCAGGCCGCAAATAGCACTGAAAGCTAAGGTTTCTAATTTTGCTACCGTAGAATAAGCTATATTGCCACACAACCAAGCACCAGGAATAAAACCAATCAAATAGCCAAAACTAGGTTGTTGAATGTAATCGATCGTTCCACCTTGCTGAAAAACAGGTAAAAAAAATAACCCGATCGATAAATAGGCAACTTGAGAAATAGCACCCGCATTTTTCCCACCCAAACAACCAGTCAATAATACCGCCGCAATTTGAAAATTAACATTTAACGATTGTAGTTCGATCGCTCCAGTAGCTAAAAAATCGGAAATTTTAATTGTATGAGCCTGAATAAAAGTGCCGTAAATTGTTAATAATAAGCCAATTACTCCACAAATTAACTGATTTAAAGCTGATAATGAATGGCAATCTCGATCGCCGATCGAAGCTGGATGTTTGTTTTTTTTTCTATTGGTATTGGCTAAAAATTTGGGCATAGTTTTTAATTAGCAATATCTCGTCAGAAGCCGAGCGATAATCTTGAAAAGTACTTATTTCCTGTGCAATACGATCGAAGTAGCCTTAGAATATTTTATACCAAAATCTCTATAATTAAACAATCTATTTATCTTTTGTCCGGGAAGAGCCTCGAAATTAAATCTATTTGTAATAATTAAATAGTTAGATTTAATTTATATTAATTTATCCTAACTTCTTTTACTAGAAGAGAAACGATCGGCTTTGTCAATTGTTTAAGTTTAAAGAGAAATTTGAGACTGGTAATTGTTAAGCGTGCGTAATTGCGACCTCGAAATAATACATGAATACTAAAATATTATCGAGGATAGTTCGGCTTGGTTTTGTTTGAGCCTTCACCAAGGGAGTTGGATCGAGACTCTTGGATCGAGGGATGATTTATTGGTACTATTTTAAATGCTTAAATTGCTTGCAAGTCAGTTTCTTATCGAAATTATAATTTTTTGAAGAGTAGAGCAGAAGATTATTGACAAGAAAAAATTAAATTGAAAGAGTAATAATAAAAGGAGAAATAGTCAAAAGATTTGACAAATACCATCGCTATCGAAGTTTGTATCGAGACAATCGAGACAATAATATCGTAGTATAGTAAACTGCTCGTGTTCAAGAGCTTTCAATTCATAAAATAGAGGGAGATCGTGAGTTTTACCAATAATTCTGGTTCAAAAACTATAAAAAGTCGATCGACAAAAGAAAAGGCGATCGATATCAGCTTTATAGTATTTTGTCAAATTTTTGCTTGGTCGGTGGCCGGAGTATTAATTTGGATTGCGATTTTAGTTGGATTCCAAGCACTACCGGCTATGAGCAAATTTGGTTTGGGCTTTATAACTAGCAGTAGTTGGAATCCACCGCAAGAATCTTACGGTGTCTGGCCCGAAGTTTATGGAACTTTAGCCAGTTCTTTTATTGCACTATCAATTTCAGTACCGATCGGTTTGGGAGTAGCAATCTTCTTAAGCGAAGATTATTTGCCTCCTACGGTGCAAAGAGTATTAGTATTTTTAGTCGAATTGCTCGCAGCAATTCCCAGCGTAGTCTTTGGTTTGTGGGGAATTTTTGTCCTAATTCCTTTCCTTAAAGAAATTACGCCCCTACAAAGTCCGGCAATGCTTCCGGCGGCTTTAGTTTTAGCAATAATGATCTTGCCAACCATTGCGGCGATTTCGCGAGATGCCATGATTAACGTACCCCAAGACTTACGTCAAGCAGCATATGGTTTGGGAGCAACTCGTTGGGAAACAATAATTCAAATTTTACTTCCTGCGGCATCATCGGGAATAATAGGGGGGGTAATGCTAGCATTAGGTCGCGCTTTAGGGGAAACTATGGCAGTAACGATGCTGATCGGTAACGCAAATAAAGTCAATTTTTCTGTTTTTGCTCCGGCTAACAGTATTGCAGCCAGGCTAGCCAATCAATTTGCAGAAGCCAGTGGCTTACAAATTGCTGCTTTAATGTATGCAGCTTTAATCTTGTTTGGGTTGACTTTGACGATTAATATTATCGCTCAATTGCTAGTCTCTCGCTTACAAAAAATTTAAAATTTAGTTCCTAATTAAAATTAGATATGTTATCTGATAATTCTGAGTCCGATCGGTCTTTATGGACAGTAAGTGGTGATTCTCTCGAGTACGATCCCAACACTTTCCGCAACCGATTTGGCATGTTGATGACGGGAGTAGCTGGCTTATTCACAATAGCAGCAATTATACCTTTATTCGTAGTTCTGTCTTATCTAGTAGTTAACGGAATAGAAAACGTTGCTTTTAGCTCTTTTTTCGAACTACCACCGCAAGCTTTAACCGAAGATCGAGGCGGTTTCGGGAATGCCTTATTAGGTACGTTAACTATGGTAAGTATTGGCTTGGGGCTTTCAGTACCGATCGGGATAATGTCAGGAATTTATTTATCCGAGTTCAGTCCCCCGAAAGTTGCTTATTGGCTGCGTTTTGCAACTAACGTCCTCAGTGGCGTACCTTCTATTATTGTCGGCACTTTTGCTTACGGAGTCTTGGTAGTAACTTTAAAAAGCTATTCGGCTTGGGCTGGAGGTTTTGCTTTAGCAATCTTGATGTTGCCAATTATCGTCCGTACTACCGACGAAGCCCTTAAATTAATCCCTCAAGACGTGCGTCAAGCTTCAGTAGGGATAGGGGCTAACGACTATCAAACTGTCTTGCAAATCGTCGTTCCTTCTGCCGTTCCGGCGATTATAACCGGAGTTACCTTAGCAGTAGCTAGAGCTGCCGGAGAAACCGCCCCTTTGCTTTATACTGCTGGGTTCAATCAATTTTGGCCCGAATTCAATTTCCAAGCTTTAAGCACTCAGCCAATTTCATCTCTGTCGGTACTGATTTATCAGTTTGGGACTAGTCCTTATGAAAATCAACAACAATTAGCTTGGGCAGCATCTTTTATTTTGATGATGTTGGTAATGCTATCTAATCTTATCGCTCGCGTGGCAACATCAAGAAAACAATTTTAATTGAAAAATTAGTGACAATGACTCCCTTACAAGAAACATCCCAAGAAACTGAAAGCATTTTACGCACCGAAAATGCCAATATTTACTACGGAAATTTTTTAGCCCTCAAAGGCATTAATTTAAACGTTCAAAAAAACAAAGTCACAGCTTTTATCGGCCCTTCAGGCTGCGGGAAAAGTACTCTGCTGCGATGTTACAACCGCCTTAACGATTTAATTCCTGTTTTTAGATTGGAAGGGCGCATTTCTTATTACGATCGCGATTTATACGCTCCCAATATAGATCCGGTACAAGTCAGAAGAAAGATCGGTATGGTGTTTCAAAAACCCAATCCCTTTCCCAAATCAATTTACGATAATATCGCCTACGGAGCGAGAATTAACGGCTATAAGGGCGATATGGACGAGTTGGTAGAAAAAAGTCTTCGAGGTGCGGCCCTTTGGGAAGAAGTCAAAGATAAGCTCAAACAAGACGGTAGGGCTATTTCTGGCGGACAACAACAGCGTTTGTGTATCGCTCGGACGATCGCGGTACAACCGGATATAGTTTTAATGGACGAACCTTGTTCTGCTCTCGATCCGATTTCTACCCTCAAAGTAGAAGAATTAATTCACGAACTCAAAAAACAATACACGATCGTGATCGTCACTCACAACATGCAGCAAGCTTCGCGGGTGGCAGATGTTACTGCCTTTTTTAACGTTAAAGTTACCGATCGCGGCAACCGTCAAGGTTTCTTAGTCGAGTGCGATCGCACCGAGGTAATCTTTCAAAATCCTCGCGAAGAATCTACTCAAGAATATATTAGCGGACGTTTTGGTTAATATCGTCGCCAAGCACTGCCAAGACCGATCCCAATTCCTGTTACGATAATTTGAACTATCAATTATCAATTGTTTAAATTAAAATGATGCCGATAAAATCTTACTTATCTCGGATGCTAGCTCTAGTGTTAGTTTTGGTAATCGGTTTGGTAGGTTGTACTTCTTCTCCTACCGGCCTGACTGGCGACTATCCTAAAGATACTTTGATGACGATCGAACATTTAACCGAAGCGATTAATTTGACTCGAGATGCAGAAAACTCTGAAGAAGTTATCGGGTTTGCTCGCCAACAAATTAACGATTATATTTCTCGCTATCGTCGCGATAATAAAGCTTCTGGCTTGCGTTCTTTTACCACCATGCAAACAGCTCTCAATTCTTTGGCTGGATTTTACAGCAGCTACGGCAATCGTCCCCTGCCACAAAAGTTAAAAGATCGTCTCACTCGAGAATTTAAACAGGTCGAATTAGCTGTTAAACGAGGAGCTTGAGCAATTATAAACTAATTATTTTTTACTAGTTCGATCGCTCGATCGAACTTTTTTAAACTCTACTCTTAATTTCTGTGTTATAATTCGTTTTGGCAACATGCGGATGTGGCGGAATTGGTAGACGCGCTAGATTTAGGTTCTAGTGTCTTGTGCGTAAGAGTTCGAGTCTCTTCATCCGCATTTTCAAACTTAAAAATTCGGGTAAATTTGCTTAAAATTGTACCCGAAATTACTTTTCATATTATTTATTTTTTCTAAGGGATTTATCGGGGGCTGCATACAGTAACAAGATTTCGGCAACCAGGGCCGTATTGACGGCAAGCTCCAATCGCAGTAGATGTAGCGCGGCCGCGGTTAGCATTCCAAGAAGAACCCCAACCATAGTTACTTTTGGCAAGGCTACCACAAGCATTACTAAACCAGGAAACAATGCGACAATCTCTTACTCCACACTGTCTGAGAGCGGCATTTTGAGCCAAGGCGCGATTGTCATAGTTCCAAGAATAACCGTAACGTCCGGTAGCGGGAGAATAGGCGATCGAACCATAAGTTCCGGCACTTGCTTTAGTGGCAGTTCCTAAAGTTAAAGGTATGGCAACAACAGCAGCCATTACTAATTTTTGAGATAATTTTTTCATTTTGAAATATTTCCTGACAATTAATTGGTATCTGAATAGCTAGTTAAATTAAGCTTCCAGTACTTAGATTTCCCAATTAATTGCAAACTACTCGCCACTTCACGATCTCTTTAAGATATTAAGTGTTTTCATGTAGCGGAAGATTTTTTCTTAGCCTTAGTAGTAGTTTTCTTTTTAGTAGAAGTAGTCTTTTTCTTAGTAGTAGTTTTCTTTTTACTGGCAGTTTTAGCTGCTAAAAGTTCGATCGCTTTTTCTAAAGTTATCCCCTCGACGGTTTCCCCTTCGGGAAGACCGGCATTAACCTTGCCGTGTTTGACATAATTACCGTAAGGGCCTTTATAGACATTTACTGGTTCTTTATCTTCTGGATGGGGGCCTAATTCTCGTAAGGGTTTTTTCTTACCACCACCGCGCGATCGCTTGGGTTGAGCCAATAATTCTAAAGCGCGATCGAGTTGGACGGTTAAAACATCATCTTCAGCTTTGAGAGATCGATAATCTTTTTGTGCTTTATTTTCTTCGTCTTTAAACTCGTGAACGACATAAGGGCCGAAACGTCCCAAACTGGCTTTAATTTTGCCTCCGGTTTCGGGATGAACTCCTAAAAGACGGGGTAAAGCTAACAAACCCAATGCCATTTCCAAAGTTGCTTCTTCTGGTTTGACTCCTTTAGGTAAAGAAACTTGTTTGGGTTTTTTCTTGCTATTTTCGTCCTTATCTCCGAGTTGAACGTAAGGGCCGTAAGGGCCGGTTTTCAGGTAGATCGGATCGTCTGTTTCTGGATGCAAACCTAATTTATCGGGGCCTTCAATTTTCTGCCGAACTAAGGTTTCGACTTGTTCGGGACTGAGATCTGCTGGGGTGAGGTCTTCGGGAATGGAAGCGGCGATCGTCTCTTCTCCGTTAGGAATTTCGAGATACGGGCCGTATTTACCAATTTTTACTTTCGCAGGCAAATTATCTAAAGCTACTGCTTTAGCTACGCCGGGATCGATCGCTTCTTCGCCAACTTTAACTAGATTGTACAGTCCTTTTTCACCGAGATAAAAACCTTCCATATATGGCAGCCAGTCAGCTTCTCCGGTGGCAATTTCATCTAGAGTCCGTTCCATTTCGGAGGTAAAATTAGTATTTACCAAGTCGCTAAAATGCTGCTCTAGCAAACTGGTAACGGCAAAAGCAGTGAAGGTAGGTATCAAGGCTTTATTGCGAAGGATAACGTAACCGCGATCGACGATCGTGCCGATGATGCTGGCGTAAGTACTGGGTCTGCCGATCCCTTCGCTTTCTAAGGTTTTTACTAAAGAAGCTTCGCTGTATCTGGCGGGTGGTTGGGTTTCGTGGCCGACCACATCTAATTCTTTACAAGTCGGTTTATCTCCTACTTTGAGAGGCGGTAAAATCACCTCTTGGTTTTCTAAAGCTGCTTCTGGATCGTCGCTTCCTTCGACGTAAGCGCGGAAAAATCCCGGAAAGTCGATCCGCTTGCCAGAAGACCTAAATCCCGCATTTTCGACGTTGACATTTACGCTAATTTGTGTTAAGCGAGCTTCTGCCATTTGACTGGCGACGGTGCGCTTCCAAATCAGGTCGTAAAGGTTCAATTCTCGACCGGACAAACCTGTTTCTTTGGGGGTGCGAAAAGTATTTCCAGCCGGACGAATGGCTTCGTGTGCTTCTTGCGCCCCTTTATTTTTATTTTTATATTTGCGGGGAGAGGGACTGAGATATTCTTTACCGTACATTTGTTCTACACAAGAACGGGCTGCGGCGATCGCCTGTTCGGATAGATGTACGGAATCGGTTCTCATATAGGTAATGTAACCTTGCTCGTAGAGTTTTTGAGCGATCCGCATCGTATCTCGAGCCGAGATGCCCAATTTGCGGTTAGATTCTTGTTGTAGGGTGGAGGTAGTGAAAGGAGGGGCTGGTTTGCGGGTGGTGGGACGTTCTTCTTTGTTAGTAACTTGCCAAGTTTTTGTAAAAATTCTTTCTTTTAAGGCTGTTGCTTCGGCTTCGTTAAGTAAAACGACATCGCGGCCTTCAGCAATTTTACCCGTATTAGCATCGAAATCGCTGCCAGTGGCCAATCTTTTGCCATCTAAAGTAATTAATTTAGCTTCAAAAGGAGTTTTTTTATGGGCCAATAGAGCTTTAAGATCCCAGTAGCCTCCAGACTGAAAAGCCCGTCTTTGCCTTTCGCGCTCGACTAACAACCTAACTGCTACCGACTGAACTCTTCCGGCCGACAGACTGCGTTTAATTTTTTTCCAGAGCAGGGGTGAGAGGGTATAACCAACTAAGCGATCTAAAATTCTTCTAGTTTCTTGAGCGCGAACCAAATTCTGATCGATTTCGCGACAATTATTCAAAGCTTTCTGAATTGCTTCGCGGGTAATTTCGTGAAAAACCATCCGCTCGGTGGGTACTTTGGGCTTTAAGACCTCCATTAAATGCCAGCTAATACTTTCCCCTTCTCGGTCTTCATCGGTGGCTAGAATCAGCTTATCTGCGCCTTTGAGAGCTTTTTTGAGTTCGGATACTACCTTCTTTTTTTTATCGGGGACGACGTAAATCGGTTCAAAATTTTTGTCTACATCTACTCCATATTGCCCCCATTTCGTTCCCTTAAAGGATTCGGGAATTTCATCGGCCGAAGAAGGGAGATCCCGTATGTGTCCCATCGAGGCTTCGACACGATAACCTTTTGGCAAATAGTTACTTATAGTGCGTGCTTTAGTAGGGGATTCGACGATTACGAGAGTTGACATAGGAGTTAATTAGATTGGGCAAACAAAAAAATAGGATTTAAATATTTTCGCTTCTAAACAGAGCTTAGCTCCCCATAACTCAATTTTGCAAAAAAAATATCTCCCGATCGGATCTTTAGCTGTTCGAGTTATAAAACAAGGTAGAGTAGATAATTATCGATATAGGATAATAGTGACTGGACGCTAATTAATATTGTTTTAATATTTCCGTAACTTGGTTTGATGTCATGTTATCGGATTGTAGCTAGCCCTGACAAACCTAGGCTATGCTGCAATAAGTCCTGTTGGATGAATTTGTTGCTGAGTGCCAAAACCCTATGAGTTTTTCTAGTGAAGTTTATTCTCAGCTAAATGCTGGGACAATTTGGCCCGAAGGGATTGTTATTATCACCCTATTGGCGGTTTTAATTGGAGATTTAATTTTAGGACGATCGTCTTGGAGTTGGCTACCCTACGTAGCGGTTTCCGGGTTGTTGATTAGTGTAGTCTTACTATTTTTACAGTGGGATACCGCCGATCCGATCGGTTTTTTGGGTGGGTTTAATGCCGACAATCTCAGTATTGTTTTTCGTGCGATCGTCGCCTTATCGACAACGATCACGATTTTGATGTCGATTCGTTACGTAGAACAGTCTGGGACTTCCTTAGCGGAGTTTATCGGTATTTTACTGACTGCAACTATTGGCGGGATGTTCTTGTGCGGGGCTAACGAATTAGTAATGATTTTCGTTTGCTTGGAAATGCTCAGTATTTCGTCTTATATGTTGACGGGGTACATGAAGCGCGATCCTCGCTCTAACGAAGCAGCTCTAAAATATTTGTTAATTGGAGCATCTAGTTCGGCAATTTTCCTTTACGGAATTTCTTTATTGTACGGTTTATCGGGAGGAGCGACTAACCTCGGCGAAATATCAGATAAAATTGCCAGCACGAGCGGTGGAGAATCTTTAGCCTTAGCTATTTCTTTGGTATTTGCGATCGCTGGTATTGCTTTTAAAATTTCTGCCGTACCTTTCCACCAATGGACTCCAGACGTTTACGAGGGTTCTCCTTCTCCTGTGGTAGCTTTCCTCTCGGTAGGTTCTAAAGCTGCTGGTTTTGCTTTAGCAATTCGCTTATTATTATCTGCTTTCTCGGAAATAACCGAAGAATGGCAGCTTATTTTTACTGCTTTAGCAATTCTCAGTATGGTTTTGGGCAACGTTGTTGCTTTAGCACAAACTAGCATGAAACGGATGCTAGCTTATTCTTCGATCGCTCAAGCTGGTTTCGTGATGATCGGTATGATCGCTGGAACTAATGAAGGATATTCGAGCATGATTTTCTATTTGCTAATTTATCTGTTCATGAATTTGGGTGCTTTTAGCTGTTTGATTCTGTTCTCTTTACGTACTGGAACTGACCAAATTAGCGAATATTCCGGTCTCTATCAAAAAGATCCGCTTTTAACTCTCGGTTTGAGCATCTGCTTGCTCTCTTTGGGCGGAATTCCACCTCTTGCAGGTTTCTTTGGTAAAATTTACCTGTTTTGGGCTGGTTGGCAAGCTGGTCTTTATAGTTTGGTTTTAGTCGGTTTGATAACTAGCGTGATCTCAATTTACTATTACATCCGCGTTATCAAAATGATGGTTGTTAAGGAAGAGTCCGAAATGTCGGAAGCGGTGATTAACTACCCAGAAATTAGCTGGAATTTACCGGGAATGCGTCCTTTACAAGTGGGTTTGGTAATTTCTTTGGTTTTCACTTCCCTAGCTGGTATTCTTTCTAACCCCTTACTCACCTTGACGACTAATTCTGTTATTTCTAGCCCCATAACTCAATATGTTGCTGTAGAGGAACAGCCGCAAAATACTCCTGCTGAATTGTCTTCTTTTACCAGCGTCAGTGAAGAGTAATTTTGTAATTCAATTTTAATTTTTTTGAATTAATAATGCGCCTTAAACTAAATTGGGGCGTATTTTTTTATTTTCTTGCTGATAATACTTTGAAAATAACTGAGGGATGATACAAAGCTAAAGGCGATCGAATGGCGTTATTAACGCTCATAAATAAAATAAATAATTGCGGATCTACAGTCGCTTGCTTAAATAGTTTTTCCATATATTTCTGCATTAATTGACCGATGATATTCTTCGAAGTATTTGCTTCTAATCTTCCCTTTGTTTCTAAAAATCTTGAATCGCTCGTAGTTGCTAACATCCAAGCTGATGAATTACTTTTGGCTAAATTTTTTTGAAACTCGTTATTAGCAAAAACAAAATCTTTTTGCACTTTTTCTAACCAATCTCGCAAGACGATCGCTGCTAA
>CAYWIH010000049.1:14393-19276 GCA_964458305.1 uncultured bacterium
AAAATAAAATCTCGAATTATCCATTCTAATAAAGGTCGCGAGCAAGTAAATGAAATAATTTCCGAAGGTTCTACACTATTAGCAAACCAACCACTTTCACTAAACATAGAAAATTCGCGCGCCCAATCTATTTGCAAAGCACCTTTTGCAAGTAATTTTTGTTCTATCCCTGGAAAAAGTTCCCTTAAAATTCTATATCCTCGAACTAATAAAATATGCGGTTGAACTGATTGAGCTACCCCTTTTCTGGTTTGGGGTCGATCGGGGAATTTGTCTCGATCGATTATTATTACTTTCTCAAAATAATCTGACAAAATTCTTGCAGCTAGGCTACCTGCTATGCTGCCACCAATTACAATCGCTCGATCGCCTATATTTTTGCTTGGCATAATGTTAGTTAAAAATCGACTTTTTTTATAAATTTTAACCTATTTAGGAGCAATAAAATTGGTTCGATCGAAATTTCAGCTTAATTGTTTTGAGAAATCATTTAAAAACAGCTCGAAAAGTTAGCAGTTTTGACAATTGCTGATAATTATTATCGGTTTGCAGTATTTTACTGGATTAAAGAAAATAAAATTTTTAAAAATACAAATTTAAAAGCAAAAAAATTAGTTTTATAGACAAAAAAACTTATTTAAAACAACAAAATAAATCAAAATTTTTAGCTAAAAAATATAATAAATTTGCTTATTAATCGCTCTTTATTTTTGCTTTTAAGCCAAATAAAAAAGAATCAAAATTTAAATTATTAAAGGATCAAAATTAGAATATTTAACTAATATTTAAACAATAAACCAGTGTATATACTGTGGCTTGAAAAATTTAACCATGCCAGACTCGTGTAAAAAGACTACTAAGATCTACCATTATTTTTGTTACATGGTTACTTCAGAAATCAAGCCACAAATGGAAGCATTCCAAACTAATATTAAACTTAGGGATTTACAATTAAATGTTATCTCGGGATTAAAACAAATTAGTCACTTAATGGGTAGGGCTAATCGCAATTTTGGTGGGGATGGATACGGTCAAAAATACGGAGAATTTGCCAACGAAGTCGATCGAGCAGTAGATAATGTTGAAAATTTACAGTTAAGAATGGCAATTGTTGCGCCGATGAGTGCGGGTAAATCGACCATTATTAATGCGATCGTCGGTCAAGATCTTTTACCGAGTCGCAGCACTGCAATGACGACTTTACCGACTAAAATTTTACTTAATAAAGAAATATCCGAACCTACTTTAATATTATCAGAACAAACAATTGATGTATTTCAAGAAACTTTTGCAACGATTAACCGCCAGATTCAGTTGTTAGGAAATTCTGCAATCGAAGAGTCGATCGGGCAATATTCTTATTTAATGAAATTGGTAGAAGAAGTAAAAAATAATGTTAATTTATCTCTGCCTAAAAAGGTTAGCGGAAGAGCAGAAATTAGCAAGGTTTTAATTCGCTTAAACGATTTAATTCGTCTTTGTGCGACTTTAGATCCTTGTTTCGATCCTTTGGCTGAATCGATCGATGTTCCTTGTATAGAAACTCCTTTTTGGTTGTCTCAAAATAATCAAGCGGGAGAACAGTTAGGAAATTTAGTAATTGTCGATACTCCGGGCCCGAATGAAGCAGGAGAAAATCTCAAATTAACATCAGTAGTCGAACGAGAATTACAAAAAAGTTCGATCGTTTTAATAGTTCTTGATTTTACACAATTAAATAATAAAGCAGCCGAAGAAATTAAGAAACAAGTTCGCCCTATTATCGATTTAATCGGACAAGAAAACCTTTACGTATTAATTAATAAAGTAGATCAGCGTCGTCAAGGAGATATGAGTACTGAAGAGGTGAAAAAATTTGTTTTTGCCGACTTAGGATTGAGTGAATCTAATAATACTAATAAAGTCTTTGAAATTTCAGCGATTAGAGCTTTTGCTGCAACTAAATTTTTATTAGAATTACAACAGCATCCCGAAAGAGATCTAACTGAAATGGAAACAGCAACCTCTTTAGCTAGAGAAGTATTCGGAATAGATTGGGAAGAAGAACTTGAAGATACTACGATAAAAGTTCTCCAAAAAAAAGCACAAAGACTTTGGATTAAATCTGGTTTTGCTCCTTTTTTAGAAAAGTCGATCGCCGCATTAATGCAAACTGCTGCACCTCGTTGTCTTGAATCGGCACTTAACCGAACTCGCAGTCTTCTTTTAGCTTTAAAAGACGATCTTAACCTGCGATCGAAAGCTATTTCTCAGGATACTGAAAAGCTGCATCAAGAAATAGAATCTTTAGAAAAAGATCTAAAATATTTAGAAACTTGCAGCAGTCGCTTGACAGAAGTAGATAATATCAAAAAAACTTTGCAAACTAATCTTAATTATCTTTTAGAACAGCTCAAGCAAGAAGCAAAAATAAGTATTGAAGATTATTTTGTTGGCGAAGATTACGATCGGGGAACTATTGCCGAGAAAGCAGATATTAAAGCCAGAAGTATATTGTTAGCTAATATCGGTAATTTCGAACTATTTCCTAAATGGGTTTCTAAAGGATTGAGATCGGCTTTAGAATATAAAACTGGCGGAATAGCAGAGTTTAAAACTGAATTAGAAGCTAAATATTTTTCCGATCGCGCTGTTGGTTGGGCTAAAAAAAGAGCAGAAAGTTTATTGGCTAACGTTCGCAAACATACGGAACAAGAAATTACCAATGCTCGCAGTTCCCTCGGGGTACTTTTAGAAAAAGAAACTTTACCAATTATCGAGCGGGCTAATTCTAGATTACAAGAAACTTTTGAGATAAAATTAGTTTTATCTCCTCCTACTTTGAACTCTGAGGACTATTTAAATGTTAATAAACCAAGAATTCAACGACAAGTTCGTAAAATAGATCGAGGTTATGGAGAGCGTTTAGTAAAAAAAAGAAGTTGGCATCATTGGATGTGGATCGTACCTTTTGAAACTAAAGAAAGATATAAAAAACCCGATACCAAGATTAAATATTACACTGTTTCTCTCCAAGAATTAGTAGAACAAATAAATTCTTCGATCGAAAAAAGTGTCAATCAGATCGATCGCGGAATTGTCGAATATCTTGATGAAGATTTTCACAGCAGAGTGACCCAGTTTTTTGCCAGTTTAGAAAGTTATCTTTGTAAATACATTGCCAATTTAACTCAAGCAAGAGTCGATCGCGAGTTATCTTTAGAAAATAGAGAGGAGTTAATTGCTAATATCAATGAAATAGTTGATGAGGCAGCTAAAGAAATTCTCAAAGTAGATATCTACCTTCAAGAAACTCACGAATTTTTAAATCATGAGACAGAATCTAATCTTGCTGCTTAAAGATTAAGTAATAAGTAGTGAGTTAGTTAAATTAAACTTGCTATTAGTTACTTTTCGATTTCGATCGAAGCTAAAATTGCAGCTAAAATTTCTGCAATAATACTGACAGTACGATACAATGCAACAGCAGCCAAGATTAAAGCCGGAGAAAACACTGCCCGATCGAGAGATGCGATCGCAACTGTTTCAAAGACTCCCATCCCTCCGGGTGCGCCGGGTACAATTAATCCTAACAGCCAAGCAAAGCTAAATACTGTCAATATTTGCGGAATCCGATCGGAGTTTACGGAAATCAGGGCTTGACATACGAACAAAAATCCTGTACTGCGTAAAATAACGAAAGCTAATTCGCCCAGCAAAGGGGCTAAAGGATATTTTTCAATACCAGGATAGTAAGTTGCGTCGATCTTGCCTTTAAGACGGCTTAAACGCGCGATGAGAGGATTGAGAATGCGGGGATGGATTGTTAATAAAATACCTGCTAAAGCCACCAACTGTAAATTTTGCAAATTGTAGTCAGACACCCAACCAGAAGCAGCTCCGATCGAGACCAAAATTAGAGCAGCAGCAGCCATTAACAAGGGTTCGAGTAAAACGCTACAACTCGCAGCACTAAGAGAATTACCTGCTTGACAAATAGCCTCGATACGTCCGTAATAATGCCAAACATTACCGGGTAAATACTTAGCTATATTAGTTTTAAGATAAACTCGGATTGCTTTTTTTTGTCCGAGACTGGATTTTAAATCTCTTAAAATCCAACTCCAAACCCAACCAGACCAAATATGAGCTAAAAGCGTTATACAAAGGGCGATCGCCAGCATTAACCAGCCTCGATTTTCTATTTGAATTTTTGCTACTTCTTGCCAATTGTCTTTGAGGGTGCTAAACAAAAAAAATAACGTTCCAGCCGCGATCGCCCAACGTAAAAAGGTTTTGAATTTCGAGACTAGTTTTTTCATTCTGGTTCGAGGTAAGATCGGCATCGATCGGTATTATAATCATCCATTGTCGGCAATAATTCTGCCTGAATTGGAGATTTTTTAAATGAAAAAGACTACCGGAATCGTGCGAATAATTATAGTATTTATGGCAAGCTTGTTACTTTTTGTTAGTACTGCTTGTAATTCTCTTACTGATGACTCGACGAGCGATTCTGTGCCTTCTGGATTGGAACAACCTATCGAACGAGAAACAAAAGAATCTTTAACTCCCGATAAGTCTCCTGAAATGGTAGAAAAGGCCGAGAAAATTAAGGAGGTAATTCCTGATTTTGTACCGGAAAAGGAGTCAGTAAAATCTGAAGATAAAACAGAGGATTTAACCGAGACTGTTATTGAAGATAAAGAAACAGAAACAACTGAAGATAATCCTAGTGAAGATTTAGAAACTACAACTGAATCAGTTAAAAATAATCAAAGTTCTGAAGATAAAACAGAGGATTTAACCGAGACTGTTATTGAAGATAATGAAGTTGAAATAACTGAAAATAATCCTAGTGAAGATTTAGAAACTACAACTGAATCAGTTAAAAATAATCAAAG
>CAYWIH010000049.1:19376-31373 GCA_964458305.1 uncultured bacterium
ATAATCCTAGTGAAGATTTAGAAACTACAACTGAATCAGTTAAAAATAATCAAAGTTCTGAAGATAAAACAGAGGATTTAACCGAGACTGTTATTGAAGATAATGAAGTTGAAATAACTGAAGAACCTACTTCTAAAGCAGATTTACAAAACTCAAAAGAAGAATTAATTCCTCCGGTTATTGAAGAAAATCCTCTGGAAAATTTAGATGATTCGACAGCAGAAGAATTAATTCCTGAAGCTAATAAAGAAATCAAAAATTCTAAAAAATCTCTTATCGAAGAGTTAGAAACAACAGCAGAAGAATCAATTCCTCAAATTACTGAAGAAAATTCAGAAGAACCAGAAGAAAGTAACGAAACTTCCGAAATAATCGATGATGTTGTTGAAATTGTTCCCGAAGATCGAGATTCTCAAACCTTAAAAAATGAAGAGATAATAGACGAACTTGTTGAAAAAGTTACCTCCGACGAAATTGAAGATCTTTCTGAAATAGAAACAAAAGAAGATATATCTGAATAATTTCGATTAAATAGCTGTTTCTAGCCACTGCCAAAGTTCGGGGTCGGTAAAATCATTAATAACTCGATCGGCCCCTAATTCTAAAAGATGTTCCGAGGAGTGACCCGAAGCAACACCGATAGTATAAATACCTGCTGCTTTTGCCGATCGCAACCCGGAAGGAGAGTCTTCAAAGACGATCGCGCAGTTATTTTCTATTTCTAAACGACTTAATGCTAACTGATATGGGGCCGGATCGGGTTTCCCTCTGGGTGCATCTTCTGCTAAAACTACGATAGGGAAAACACGGGTCAAGTTTAATGCTTCTAACATGAATATAGCATTATCTCGGGGCGCGTTGGTAACTACGGCTTTTTTGAGCTTATTACTGGCTACCCAATCTAACATTTTATCTAGCCCTGGCATTCGAGTTAATTTACCTGCTAAATTACGAAAATTTTCTTCTTTAGTGTATGCTATTTTTAAGCCTTCTTCTAAGGATAATTGCGGCAAAATATCTTTTACTATTTGTTCGTTAGTCCTTCCCGAAATATTTTGATTGTAGAAAAGGCGATCGATCTTAATTTCTAGTTTTATTAATGCTTCTTGCCAAGTTTGAAAATGTAAATTGTCTGTATTTACTAAAGTTCCGTCTAAATCGAATAAAATTGCTGACAACATATAATTTATTTTCCTATTTTATTGCTTTACCGATATACATTATTGAAAGATCTCGATCGATACTTATTTTAAATTGTCCGGTTTTTTGATAATAAAAAAGACTAGATATATTGTCGAAGATACTCCTGCCAAAAACATTAAAACCTTTTAAATCTATATCGTTAAAACCATTATCTTCCATTATCTTTCTTAATTCTTCGGGTTTAATAAACTTGTTCCAATCGTGAATGCCTCGAGGAATTTTTTGTAAAATATCTTCTAAAAGCCATAACATAATCGATCGCGATTGAAAAGTTCTATTAATAGTATCGAAACCAAAAAATCCCCCTGGTTTTAAAACCCGATATATTTCAAAGATAGTCTGTTTTAAATCGCTAACGTGTTCGAGAACGTCGACACAAATTACAGCATCAAAAAAATTATCTGGATAAGGAAGATTTTCAGCAATACCATTTTGATAATCAATATTAAAATTATTCTTGTCAGCGTGTTTTTTAGCCGCTTGAATGCAATTTTCAGAGCGATCGAGTCCCGAAACAAAAGCCCCACGTCTCGCCAAAAATTCGCAAGTAAAACCACCACCGCAACCTAGATCTAAAACTTTTAAACCCTGCCAATTAGAAATAAAGCGATCGAAATATTGAAAACGCGGTAAATTAAGATGAGAAAGAGCATAAATAGTTGCTTTTTCGTCCCACCATTCTCGAGCTACTCGATCGTAAAAATCGAGATCGTTTCTTTTTCTAATCACCATTGGTCTAAATGTCCTCCAGTATTTCAATAATCATTCCGACTTTAAACGAAGCAGAATATTTAGAGAGAACTTTGCAGAATTTAAGTGTATTAAATCCTCCGGCTAAAGAAATAATAATAGTCGACGGCCGAAGCAGCGATCGCACGGTAAAAATAGCCCAATCTTTGGGATTTTCTCCTTTAATTTCTTCTCAAAAAAGTAGAGCGATCCAAATGAATTTAGGAGCAAAAGCAGCAACAGGAGACATTCTCTGTTTTATCCATGCCGATACTTTAGTCCCCGACGATCTCACCGCAATAATCGAGAAGACACTAGCCGATCTTACCATTGCTGGGGGCGGTTTTATTTCTTTGATGAGCGGAAAAAATAAAACTCGTTGGGGAGTCTCCCTACATAATTATTTAAAAACTTACTACGCACCCTTGTTATTTCGACCTCATTTATTTTTTAAAGGGTTGCGAATATTATTCGGAGATCAAGTAATTTTTTGTCGTCGCAGCGATTTTTGGGATTGTGGCGGTTTTGACGTAAAATTACCTATAATGGAGGATGCCGATCTCTGCTTAAAATTACTTAAGTATGGAAAAATACATTTAGTCGATCGAGTCGTTCAGTCTAGCGATCGCCGCGTTGCTAAATGGGGTTTTCTTAAAGCTAATGCTATTTATCTCTATATTGGCTGTTTGTGGGGATTAGGTGTTTCTGCTACCTATTTAAAACAGTTTTACGAGGATATTCGCTGATTGAGTCTCCAGTCGTAATCTAAATATTTAACAGTATAAGAAGCTTTGAGGGGTATATCTGGGGATAAATAAGTTTGAATGTATTCGGGGATGGAGTTGGCAATTTCAAGAAAATCTCGTTCGTACCATTTGAAAATTTTGCTGCAATAAAGGGTTTTATTGTCCGTATCGTAAGATACTTTTTCGGGATTGTTTATAAAACGTTTAGCATCTTCGTCTAATTGAAATTGTAAATTTTCGGGACTATAAGCCTCATTTCTCAGTATAGGACAACCGAGGGCAGCACAAACTAGGGCAAAATGGATGCGAGGATCTCTAAAACGCGATCGAATTATATCGTGTTCGATATTATTGAGACTGTAACCTCGATATACCGGACGAGAAAAAAAGAGAAAAAAAGCGATCGGATCGGCAATACCTAGAAATTTGGGAAAAATAGACTCGATCGGATATATTTTTAATATTTCAGCAATTACTAAAGCATTATAGAGGTTAATCCATAAAGCTAGTTGTTTGTCGTCGCTGTATTTTTGCAGATCTATTAGGGATAATTCTTCTAGCCACTGGTTTAGTCGATCGCTCGATCGCATTTTCCAAGTTTGGTAGTTAATTTTTCCTTGGTTGTCTACGTACAGATTTAGTAATTCCTCGTAGGGTTGGAAATTTAACATTCGCAGATTTATTTACGGGCAAAAAAAATGGTAATATAAAATTTAAAACTATGCTGGGATGATTTTAGGAAAATTGCGATCGCAGTTAATGTAATTGCTTTTTTTAGTTTAGTATCGAGCGAACATCGATTAGAAATATGTTTATTTTCAGGATAGTTTTTTGGAAGGTTATAAAATTATTTATTCGTTTAAAATTTAGAGATGTTAGGCATTTATCGACTCGAGAGTTAGCTATTTGGCTCGATAAAAATAAACAAGAAGAACTTTTATTATTAGATTGTAGAACAACAGCAGAATATCAAGTATCTCATTTAAATAATGCTCGACTCGTCCCTAAAAATCTTGAAAATTTAATTAGTTGGAATGAAGTTAATTTTTCTATCCCTATAGTAGTTTATTGTTCCGTCGGTTACCGTTCTGCTATAGTAGCACGAAATTTACAATCTTTAGGTTATCAAAAAGTATTTAATTTAAGCGGATCGATATTCCAATGGTTCAACGAAGGTCGATCGATCTATCAAGGAGATAAATTAGTAAAAGTCGTCCATCCTTACAATAGATTTTGGGCTTATTTGCTCGAATCCCCCGATCGCGATATATTTTAACGGGTACGGCAGGACTCGAACCTGCGGCCGACCGCTTAGAAGGCGGTTGCTCTATCCACTGAGCTACGTACCCAAAAACCGCAAGACTATTCTTAAGTATATCAAATTAAGCACCGATCGCGGACAATAATTCTGAAAATAATCCGATCGCGCTCGTGAAGTGTCAGAAGTTAGATGTAATAAGCTTTTTCAACTTTTTGCATATTTTCAAATAAAATTTCTATGTATTTTCCTATTTTTAAAAAATGTTATTATATCATTTTCCAGAACGATCGCTACAAATATTTTCTAGAAGAAAATTAATTTAATCATATTCAAACTAATGACTTCCGAACGTCGTGTATAGTAAATAAAAACTAAATTGGTACGATTTTTTGTCGAACAATTTTCGAGCGGGTTAGATATTTTTTACATTATTTGCAAGTTGCTGAAGCTGCTTTAAAGGCAAATCCGCCACGATCGCATAAATAATTCCTTCATTAGACCACATAACAAGATTATATTTATCCAACTTAGTTATATAAATATAGCCAGAATTGATGCTGGGAAAAAAACTATTTTTGCTCCGAATTAATTGATAAAAAGATATCGTTTTGTTTTGCTCGTTTTGGTAAGTAAAACGGATACCTCGACTGGTATCAATTTGACTGAGGCTGCCACCAAAAAGATTAAAATCTTCACTATTTAATTGTAATAAACTATTTTTTGGTAAAATAATTTTATCTTCAAAATTGGTAATTAATTGTTCTGGGTCATTAGAACGGATATCAACCGGATCGATCGCCGCATTAAGAGAATCAAAATGATTTTTTATTAATTCAGAAATACCTCTCCAAGGTCGATTTTGTTCGACAGTCAATTGTTTTTCAACTACAGTAAAATTTTGTCGCAATCGGTGATTGTCGATCGCTAAAATAGTAGTACCTAAAATAATAGCCAAATTAGCTATTATCGAACTCCAACTTAAATTAGAATTGCGATCGCGATCTTCATCGGAATTAGCAGTATTTTCTAGGGTAGTAGCTTTTAAATGGGGTGGTGGTTCGAGTCGATCGGGATTTTGAGAAATTAATTGCCAAACATAAAGCAAAATTTTATCGTCTTCAAGTAATTGACTATCTTCTAAAATTATGTTTTTAAATTCAGTTATTTCTGCTGGACTGAGATTGCCTAAAATATAACCGTCTAGTAGTTCTTTAACGCGATCTTTACGAGAATCTTTAACCATGAATCGATTATTTTAAATTAAATTTAAATTGTTGAGTGTTTTCATATTTTATTAATTTAGTTTTATAAGGGTAGATTTCCTCCTAAAACAAAAAAGCGATCGAGTTGGCAACGATCTAAAAAAGAAAAAAATTTAGCAAAAATACAAAAATAGGAACTTAAGTTGTTAAGATCGCGACTATAGCTAATAAAATATTTATTCTTAGAATCCAATTTATTATGAAAAAGATTCTGACCATTTTAGGCTTGCTAATGTTTGTTTGCGGTTGCAACTCTCAAGTAACTATTAAGCAAAGCGAGGAGAAGATCGAGCAACAAGAAGATCTAGCTAATTGTCCCCAACCATCAGAAGTTTTACCAGAAATAAAAATATCGCAAAAAGGAATATTTTACGAGGCTTTTAACTATCAAATTCAGGATATAATAGCCGATCGAGATACGATCGAATTTCAAAGTCCTAACGGTAATTTTATCTTTTGTCGGGAAAACAATACTTGGACGGTAAAACCAGCAACAAAATCGCTTCAAACCGAAAATAGTAAAGAATATTATCAACAATTAGCCAATCCACCATATCAAAATATCGAAATTAACGGTAAAATCTATCAATATCGAGCAATCCTCGAACCTAATCCCTTTCCTAATTTTAAACAAGAAGCACAACAAGTTAACTTCGAACTGATTAAACCAGGAAACAGCGAACCTCAAGTAACGGTATTATATACTGTAGAGCAAATACAGCAAGCAAATACAGGTTTTAGCTTGGGAGTTCCAAAAGTTACAGGAGCTTTAGATAGTGACGATCGCATATTGTGGTCGGTTTCTTCAGAACTTGGAGAAGGAAACGGAGGAATTGCTACTATTATCAGTTACGATCTCGCAACAGAAGCAATAAAGATAATTCAACCAGAAGAAATACAAGGACAGCAAATAAACGATCTTGCGATCGCCAACGATACTTTATGGATCGCAACTCAAATGGCCGGTGAAGGCAATCCCTACATACCCAGTATGGGGTTAGTGGCTTACGATCTTAATTCTAAAACTATTCGCAGCTATCGGGTAGATAACAGTCCGATCGTCGGGGCTATTCCCACTAAATTAAAGCTAGAAGAAGATCTACTCTGGGTCGGAACTGGTAACGGTATTTGTCAGCTAAACTGGCAAACAGCAGATAATGAGGATAGTTGGTCTTGTTGGCGATTTGCTTTGATGGCAAAATTACCCGCCGAAGGATTGCCAATTTACAATAGCTCTTTACAAAATAATCCCGTTACTACTATTACTTCAAACGATCTCGAAGTTCTTTGGTGGACTCCTACTTCTTTAGAGCCTCGTAAGGGACGTTACGAAATAAAATATCAACCCGGATTTACCGTTAAATTAGATAAAGTAGGATTTATATCTTGGGAAGAGTTGTATCCCCCAGATGTAAATGTAGATAAATGGATACGCAGTTGGCAACCTCCTGTTTATTGGCCTGGTAAAGATTGGCATTGGCAACGATCGAGATTTGTTAGAGGATTTGATGAAGTAGGATTGAATTTGGTAGGATTGGGCCCTAATGGAATTGGTATTGAAAAATTCGATCGCAATCTGCTGCAAAATAAAAATGCTATTCGTGGGGATTTAGAAATAATCGAACTTACTAAAGATTCTACTGAGGTAAAATATTATTCTGCTTGGGTAGACGATAATAATTTACAACCCTTATTAACTATCGTTCCTCAAGAAAAACCCCAACTAATTCAACCTAACCCTCTCGATCGCTTGGCTGAAAATTAAGGAAAGTGGGAGTTACAATTTATTGATAAATCGATTTTAGGAGCATAAAAATGAATTCACTGAAACGTTTTTTATTTGGCTTGGGAGTGGGAATTTTTTTAGCTGCGATCGCTTGGTCTTATTCAGTTTATTTTGACGTTTCTATTTCTTTGGTTCGAGGAATAATCGGCAGTTTATTATTAGCCTTTGCTTGCGGTATAGTCGCGATCTTTAGCAATTTAGATAAATTGATGGATAATCTGCCCCATTTATAAAGTAGTATCGATCTGCCGATAATTCTATTTTTCAAGCCAATTTAGTGCAATTTTAAAAAAAATGCTACAGATAGTTATGAAAAAAAGATAATTTTTCAGCAATACCAATAGCTTCTGTAGCTGTGCAACTCCAATATATAACTAAAACTTTTACATATCTCTTATTGAATTTGTAAATTGTTATCTATCGTCGGATTTAATAAATCTTAACAAGCAAAAAAAAGGATTTTTAGTTACGAGAGTCTTGACTTTCTGGGGCTTGAGGTGATAATCTTTTTTTGAAAGTTTTAAATAGATGCGATACATTGGGAAAATCTTACTGTTTAGAATAATAGCTAGTTGTAAGTCTTATAAGTTGGACAGAATAAAATTTTAAAAGGTCTATTTTGGCTCTTCCTGTGAAAAGATGTTTTACTCTACAAAAATAACTTATCTTGACAAAAGTAATTAAATATGTATCTCTAAAAAATAACAGCGTTTCAATCTAAATTATATTTTGGATAATTTTAAAGCAAAATCGACAGCATTTTTTAAAGAAAAAAACTTAGTTTCTGCCTAACTTACTTTTGCTTTTATTATTTTATCACTACGATATTCTGCTAGATCGAAACAAGTACAGCGATCGAATCCTACTCATAATAAAACGACTAAACACTCTCTAGTACGAGGAAAAGGAGTATTAGCAATGATTTCTTTTTCGCTCATTTTACTGACAATTTTTGAGAGCATCCAGATCTGCTGTAACAATTTTATCGATATTCCGCGATATTTTCGCAATATCCCAATCCCACCAAGCAATTTCGAGCAATTCTTTAATAATTTCTTCGGAAAAACGTTTTTTAATAATTTTTGCTGGATTTCCACCCACAATAGTGTAAGCTGGTACGTTATTGGTTACTATCGATTTAGCAGCGACGATCGCCCCGTCACCAATTTTAACCCCCGGCATGATAACTGCTTCGTAGCCGATCCAGACATCGTTACCGACGATAGTATCTCCTTTATAAGGCAATTCTTCTGGCTGCGGCATAACTTTTTCCCAACCATTGCCAAATATTCCAAAAGGATAGCTTGAAAAGCCCGATATTTTATGATTTGCACCGTTCATAATGAATTTTACCCCTCTAGCTAAGGCGCAAAATTTACCAATAATTAACTTGTCTTCGCTGAAAGGGTAATGATACAATACATTGCGATCGAAGTTTTCCGAATCTTCTGGGTCGTCGTAATAGGTATAATCTCCGATAATAATTTTGGGATTGGATACCGTATTTTTAATAAAACAAACTTGCGGAAATCCCTTCATCGGATGTTTTTCTCTAGGATCTGGCCCGAGCATTTATAACCTCTGATTTATCTTGTTTGCCGATCTTATCGCTCCAATGCCAGTTAATCTCTTCGGGTTGGGACGTTGTAAATACGCTGAAATTGCTTCTAGATCTCTAGTTTTTAAGAAATATTGTTTAAGTTCAATCTCGCTCATTTATTTGAAATTAATCATCTTTTTAACCTCGATCGCCCCAGCTTAACAATTCTTAGATTTTTTTTATAACGAACGTTATATATAATAAATTTGAACGGCGAAATAATACAGTATGCCCAAAATTGTAGACCACGATCGCTACCGTAAAGAGCTATTAATGAAGTCTTTCGACCTTTTTGCTGAAAAGGGTTACGGATCGGCTTCTATGCGTCAAATAGCCCAAGGTATCGGCGTTTCTACTGGCACGCTGTATCATTATTTTCCCAGCAAGGAGGTATTATTCGAGCAACTGATCGATGAAATTACCCAACAGGATATCATCAGAGCCACTGATGAGATGGATCGTTTAGAAACAATAGAGGAGAAAATAATTTGTTTGTTTGATTTTCTCGATCGCGAAGAGGATTATTTTCTCAAGCAGATCTTTCTTTACGTCAATTTTTACCAGCAACAGGAAACAATCGAAGTCATCAAACGCAGCTATCAGCGTTGTCGAGACGCATTTATCGAGTCGTCGGGGATAAAAGATCCGGCAATTGCCAGTTTAGTTCTCAGTCTCATTGACGGTATTTTACTACAAAGAGCTTTCGATCGCGATTCTATTTCTTTAAAACAGCAGGGTGAATTATTGGCTCGAATGCTTTCTGCTTATCTTAAGTAAGTCCATCTATTTTTTTCTGTTTTTTGCATAACGAACATTCGATATAAAATCTTGAGGAGCAAGAATAATGAGCAAAACTAGCTTAGAACTACCAACAATAAAAATAGATCCAGAAAAAGTAATAGAAGAATACGCAAAAGATCCGATCGGGTTTTTAATGGGTTGTGCCAAAGAATATGGGGATATAGTATCGTTTAATTTGGGTGAAATGCAAACCTGTTTTATTACTAACCCCAAATTAATAGAAGAAGTATTGTGCGATCGAACATCTTTTATAAAAGGGGAAGACTATCAAATCTTAGATGATATTTTTGGAAAAGGATTAGTTACTAGCGAGGGAGAATTATGGAAAAATCAGCGCAAATTAATCCAACCATTATTTTTGCAAGAAAGGATTAATAATTATGCCGAAATAATGGTAAATTATACCGATAAAATGTTAAAAAATTGGTCTGATGGAGAGATAATTGACATTTACGATGCAATGTTGCAGTTAGCATTAGATATTGCCATGAAAACGATATTCGATCGAGATCTAAAAGATGAAGATGCAGCTACAATAGCCGAAGCTTTCGATCTGGCAATGGAATGGTATGACAGTAAACGTCAGCAGGGATTTATCTACGATCGAGACAATTTAACAGAAGAAGATAGACGTTACAAAAAAGCGATCGAACTACTCGATCGAGCGATATATGAAACGATCGAAACAAAGCGAAAAAATCCAGAAAATTCTAAAGATTTACTGTCACTTTTGCTCGAAGTTGAAGACGAAAATGGCGAAAAAATGAGCGATAAGCAAGTGCGAGACGAAGCTGCAACAATGATAATAGCAGGACATGAAACCAGTGCCAGTACTTTATCATGGACTTGGATGTTATTATCCCAAAATCCCCAAGTACGAAATAAATTAAAACAAGAAATAAAAGAAGTTTTAGGTAATAATAAACCTACTGCTGCTGACTATTCCAAATTAAACTATACCAAAATGGTAATAAAAGAATCGATGCGACTTTATCCAGCAGTAGCAGAACTATCCCGTCAAACAACTAAAGAATACAATTTAGGTGATTATAAAATTCCTGCTGGTTGTATAGTAATGATGAGTCAGTGGGTAAATCATAGAGATCCAAATTATTTTCGAGATCCAGAGAAATTTAACCCCGATCGCTGGGCTAACGACTTAGAAAAACAGCTTCCTAGAGGGGTTTATTATCCATTTGGAGACGGACAAAGAATCTGTATTGGTAAAGGATTTGCTTTAATGGAAGCTGTTTTATTATTAGCAACAATTTCGCAAAAGTTCGAGCTAAATTTATTACCAGAACATCCAATTATTCCCCAACCTTCAATTACATTAAGACCGGAAAAAGGGATTAAAGTAGTTTTGAGTAAACGTTAGTAGAGAAATTATCTACTTAAAAAAAATTAAGCATTTATCGAGTTAAGAACAGGAGTAAAATTAAATACCTAAATTTATCTTTTTATTTAAATCCTGTTTTCTCGATAATTATTATTCAAGCAAAATTTAGAATAAGATTCTCGTTTAGATCGAAAAAAATTTATTAACAAAAAGGAGATCGTAATGAAAAATATATATCTTGTACTTTGCATTCTAGGTTTTGTTTTGCCATACTCTCAACTAGTTCCCTTTCTTTTAGAAAATAGTCTGAATTTAAACCTATTTTTTCAGAAACTATTTGCCAATCAAATTTCTAGTTGTTTTGCAATCGATTTTATAATTACTTCCCTAGTTTTTTGGACTTTTGTATTTTGGGAAGGTTCGCGACTAAAAATGAGATATTTATGGGTTTACGTTGTTGCTAATCTTACGATCGGTCTTTCTTTTGCACTTCCTTTATTTCTCTTAATTCGCTCTCGTAAAATCGATCGAAACTTAGAATTAAATTTGTTTTGAATAAATGTAAGTAGAGATATTTTTAAAAATCTTCTTACAAAAGCAGATAGAAACAGGAAAAAATTTAAGGATTTATCGAGTAATAAACAGCATCTAAATTGAATATACGAATTTGTTTTTCGTATTTCAAACCGGCTTTTTCGATAACTCTTATTGAAGCTAAATTTTCAGGGAAAGCTAAAGCAATAATTCTGTTTAAATTAGCGATATTAAAACCATATTCGATCGCAGCTTTTGCCGCTTTAGTAGCAATACCTTTATTCCAATAAGATTTAGCCAAACCATAAAGAAGTTCGACTTCATTTAACTCATCTAAATAACGAAGACCAGAATAACCGACCGTTTGAGATGAAAGATCGTCTACAATTGCCCAAATTCCATAATTATAATTTTGCCAATGTTTTATAAAAGAATTGAGCGATTTTGCGGCTTTTTCTCTAGGAATAGGAACACCTCGAGTAGGAAGAAATCGAGTTACTTCTGGATCTGCCCAAATATTTGCAATCAAATCGAGATCGTTATATTGAAGCGGCCTCATTGTAAAACCATCGATCGAAAAGATTGCAGATTTAAAATGATTCACAATCTATAATATCCACTTAAATAGAGTTTACTTTATCATTGTATATTGCTTTAAAAATAGTTTCTCGATCGGCTTTTTAGTTAAATAATTCTTTTTGAAAAATTTAAGGTATTAAATATGCTTAGAAAAATC